>JBOHBL010000957.1:0-16729 GCA_050698295.1 Rubrobacteraceae bacterium
CCGAAGTCCCTGCAAAAGTTTTTCTCAGCGGTTCGCTTACTGGGCGTTTCCGGCCTGGGTGACGGCGTCGTAGGCGTCGAGGTAGCCGGCGCCGGCCTCGAACTCTTCGTAGGGCATCGGGTTCGCGGTGGCGGCGAGGGTGTCTTTGACCTGATCCGGACTCAGAGCCGGGTTCGCTTCCAGCATGAGCGCGGCCACGCCCGAAACGTGCGGCGTCGCCATGCTCGTGCCCGAGAGCGTCGTGTATCGGGCGACGAACTGCGGCGGTATGCCGGTCGCGTCCGAGTCGACGGCGGTCGCGCAGATCACGCAGGTGGCGGAGCGGGCCGCGACGATGTCCACGCCGGGAGCGGTGAGGGGCGGGTGGTAGAGCGGGTCGCCGGGTCGTCCCCTGGAGGAGAAGTCGGCGAGCGTCCGTCCGTCCTTCTCCCCGGCGGCGACGCCGATCACCCACGGAGCGACCGAGTATGGGTTGAGCGTGTCTTCGGCGGGACCCGAGTTGCCCGCGGCGAAGACGACGGTCATGCCCGCCTCGTGGGCCTCTTTAGAGGCGACGTTTACGGGATCGTCGGGGTCGAACTCGCCGCTGGTGCCCCAGGAGTTGGAGATGATTTCGATGTTGTATTCGTCTTGATGCTCCAGCGCGTAGTCGAAGCCTTCGAGCGCGTAGAGGATGAAGAGCGTCTCTCCGGCCCCGATGCCGATGAGATCGGACTCAGGCGCCACGCCGGCGTAGCGTCCGCCGCTCTCGGTCCCGTCGCCGCCGATTGTGCTCGCCACGTGCGTCCCGTGGCCGCTCGTCGTGTCGGTGTTCGGCTGGTCTTCCGCGACGACGCTCGCGCCGGTGAAGATGGAGTCGCCCAAAATCTTGACGTTCTGCGCCGTCCGCTCCGGATAGCGCACATCCTGGTGCGTCCCGTCAACACCGGAATCCAAGACCGCGACCCCGACGCCCTCGCCCTCGAAGCCAAGCTCTTCGTGTACCCGGTCGGCTTCGATGAGCGGCACGCTCTCGTCGAGCAGGTAGTCGAGACGTTCGTTCGGGAAAACCCCCTGTACGCCATCGTCGAGCGAGAGAAGGTCGTTCAACTGGCGGGCGTTGCCTTCGACGGTAAGCATTGGAAGCTCGTCGAAGGTGTGGACGCTCACCCCGGTCTGTCTCACGGTCTCGACCTCTTCGGCGGTCGGGTTATCGTCGTAGGTCAGGATCGCCTGCGTCACTTCGTCCTGACCGAGCGCGGATATCTTCTCGGATAGCAGCGGATCCACATCCAAACCCTGCCGCGCTCCCGTCGCGTCCGAAGCCGCCAACGAGAGCAAAACAGCCGCGAGCGCGGCGGCGAACAGCTTCGCCGTGTGTGCTTGCCTTGACACTATCTCCCCCTGTACTTCGTTGTCCACTTGCACCTTACGGTAGCAAAGCGTACCCAAAAACGCTTCGTTTGTAACGTGTCCGCTCTCCGGCTTTACAGGAGCGGGCATCGACCGCTTGAATGAGTGGGATGACGAAGTGTCGGGTAATGTTCTTCGCGGGCGTTTCACGAGATATGAAGCGCGGAGACGGCGAACCGTCGCGACGGAGTATAACTCGTCACGGAACAACACACGGAAAGGTGGGAATATGGCGGACACGAAGAACGGCCCGGAGCTTCATCCGGTTACGGTGGAATTGGCGAGCGGGGCGAACTTTGGTTCGATCACCACGATGTTCCCGAGCGGGCTTTTCCAGACGCACGTGATCTGGGTCGGCACCGACGGCGAGCGTCTCGTGGTGAACACCGAGGTGCATCGCAAGAAGCACAAGAACATCGAGCGCGACCCGCGCGTCACGCTCACCATCCGCGACGAAAACGACCCTTACCGCTACGCCGAGGCCCGCGGCCGGGTCGTGGAGACGGTCACGGGGCAGGAAGCGAGGGATCACATAGACGAACTCGCGAGGAAGTACACTGGCGAGGACTACCCGCCCGACAACATAAAGACCGAGCGGGTGATGATGTGGATCGTCCCCGAGCGGCAGACCATCGTGGATCAAAGCTCCGGCATCGGTACGGAGGACTGAACGTCCGGCAGAAGGAGCGTATATGCCGCGGATGACCGGGGAAGGAGTAGGAGGCCGCCGGGCGGACGGACTCCTTGAACGCTCGCGGAGAGACAGTAAGACCTCCAGAGCCGGGGGCGAGTCTCCGAGAATCCCGCCGCGGGCGAAGCCGCGGATGGGAGTGTCAACGTGTGGCTCCCGCGTTTAGCCGCATGAACTCCACGTGTTGCTCGTACTGGTCGAGGACGTCGTCGATCAGTTGGCTGTGGGTGTAGCCCATCACGTCGTAGCCCTGGCCGCCCTCCAGCAGGTGGACGTCGAGCCGGTAGTAGAAGTCGCTTTCGCGCAGGGACCGGTCCCCGTAGACCGGCATCCTGGCCTCCCGCGGCTCGACCCTGTACAAAAACGGCGACTCTTCGCCGAGGTCCGCGACGAGCTCGACGTAGGGGAGGTCCGGGTCGTCCGTGCCGTCGCGCACCTCCGCCTCGACGCCGTGTTCGCGCAGCTCCTCGCTCACTTCGGTCAGGGCCGGAAGCGCGACACCGGAGAGGAACCCGGTGGCTTTCTCGTAATCCGGGAAGCTCATGCTGCGTCTCAGGCGTTGCCGCCAGGAAAGCGCGAGCGTCCGGTCGCCGTCGGGGCTGGAGGAGCGCCCGGAGAGCTGCGCGGGGAGGCTGTAGCGCCGGCTGTCCTCGCGGTGAGCTTCCACGCGCAGGGCTTTGTAGAGGCCGAGCATCAGGAGGACCATCACGAACCCGAATGGGAGACCCATGATTATCGTGGCGTTCTGCAAAGCCGTGATCCCGCCGACGATGAGCATCGCCAGGGTGAGAAGTCCCGTGGCGACCGCCCAGAAGATGCGAACCGGGTTTGAGGCGTCGTCGCGCGGCGTCTTGCGATACGAGGTGAGGTTGCCCATCACCAGAGCGCCCGAGTCGGCGGAGGTGATGTAGAAAAGCAGCCCGACGAAGGTGGCTATGGAGGCGATGATCGGGAACGCGGGGTATTGCTGGAGGAGGGTGTAGAAGCCCTGCTCGGGCTGGTTCATCGCGGCCTGGCCGAACTGCTCGTTGCCGCTCCTCACGATGTCTATCGCGGTGTTGCCGAAGATCGAGACCCACATCAGGATGTACAAGAACGGGATGATGAGGGTGCCTGCGACGAACTGCCGGATCGTGCGCCCGCGCGAGATGCGGGCCAGAAACAGCCCGACGAAGGAGGCCCACGCTATCCACCACGCCCAGAAGAAAAGCGTCCAGCCGTTGAGCCACTCCGTGGGCCGGTCGAAGGCGAAGGTCTGCATGGTGAGCCCCGCGAAGTTGCTCACGTAGTCGCCGATGTTGAGCACGAACGCGTTGAGCAAAAAGACGGTCTGCCCGGTGATGAGGATAAAGCCGGCCAGCCCGAGCGTGAGCCAGACGTTAAGCTCCGAGAGGCGCCGGATGCCCCTGTCAACCCCGCTGACCGCGGAGATCGTCGCGATGGCGACGGCGACCACGACGAGACCGGTCTGGGCGAGAAGACCTTCGGGGATATCAAAGAGGAGCTTCAGCCCGAAGTTGAGGAAGACGACGCCGATCCCCAACGAGGTGGCGATGCCGAAGATCGTGCCGAGTACGGCGGCGAGGTCCACCCCGTGGCCGAGCGGTCCGTAGATGCGGTTTCCGAAGATGGGATACAGCGCCGAGCGGATGCTCAAGGGCAGGTTCATCCGGTACGCGAAGTAAGCCAGCGCAATCCCCATCAGCGCGTACATCCCCCAGCCGGTGACGCCGTAGTGGAAGAGCGTCCACACGGTCGCCTCCCTGGCGGCCGAAAGCGTCTCGCCCTCGCCGACGGGCGGGGCGAGGTACTGGGTGACGGGCTCGGCGACCGCGAAGAACATCACGTCGGTGCCGATGCCGGCGGCGAAGAGCATCGCCGCCCACGAGAACGTGCTGAACTCGGGTTCTGAGTGCTCCGGTCCCAGCTTCGTCTTGCCGTAGCGAGAGAGCGCGAGGAAGATCACGAAGGCGAGGAAGAGCGTCGCGATCAGGATGTAGAACCAGCCGAACCACTCCGAGATCCAGCCGACCAACACCCCGAGAACGCCGCTCGCGCTCTGGGGGCTGATGATCGCCCACACAGCGATCGCGACGATGCACACCGAGGACCCGATGAAGACGATCGGGTTGACGCGGGCGCTCTGTTCCTCGGGTTCCCTCGTCTCGCTCATAACGCTCACCTTTCCCTTGCCGCGTTACACGGTCGCCCGCCTGACGCGCGCCGGGCCGCCGCCAGGGTTCCGATAGTAAAGCACACCCGCTTTATACGAGCAGTTCGGCCGACCTCTCGGCGAGCATTATTACCGGCGCCGTGGGTGTGTCATCTCGTGGAGCTGTCGGGCTGAAATGCTGACCGGTCTGGATGCGACTTTCGGACCATTTTGGTTTCGAGCGGGAGAGCATGATTTGGCGTTCCCTGATGCGGGTAACCAGATAACGCAGGCGTTTATCGACGAAAGGAAGCATTCGTGGCGAACGAATTGCAGGGCAAAAAAGTCGCGTTCCTCATAGCTCCGGTCGGTACCGAGCAGGTCGAGTTCGTCGAGGAAGCCGGAGCGAGCGTTGATGTCGTGGGGGTGTTCGGGGCATCAAGGACACCCTCGAAGCCTTGCAGGAGGGACGTGTCCATCACCTCCTCGCCCTGTGGGACCTCGATGCAGAGGTCCGCTGGAGCGACGCCGACGGCCTCGCTATCACCGACGTGAGCAGCGAGGAATCTCCCTTCAGCGGGGAGGAGACGCGGCCTCGTCCGTTGACGGACGTCCTCGTGGACCTCGCCGGCGAGAGGGCTGCCAGGCTGGAGTTCGTTCGTTCCGGAGACGAAGTGGTCGGCGGCCCTAGCGAAGACGCCAGGAGCGAGCATCCTGGAGACGACCTCGCGAGGAGCCTGCTCAGAGAGTTCGATGGCCTGGTGGGACTGTTGCGTTACTAACCGGATCGAGGACAGGAGAGCCATGACAGATTCGCGAGACCGGGAGTCGTTTCCGGGAGCTTTGGCGCGCCTAGAAACGTTTGCTCATGTCGTCGCAGGCTTCGATATGTTCGAAGTTGTCGCGCATCATCTTCTCTCCGATGTCGAGGACTTCGAGGACTCGCTTGTCGGAGATGGAGTAGTAGGCGTTTCTCCCCTCGCGGCGGGCTTTGACGTAGCCGCACCAGGAGAGGCATCTCAAGTGGTCGGACACTCTTGGTTGCGGGGCTCCGAGTTCCTCGACCAGTTCTCCCACCTTCATCTCTTTGCGCTGAGCCAGCAGCAAGAGGATCGAGAGCCGGGTCGAGTTGGCGAAGCCGTTGAAGAACCTGGCTAAGAGACAAAGGTCTTCGCTGTCCCGTCCCACTTTGAGTTCGGCCAGGGGATCCAGCCTTTCCACGCTTTTTTGCATTCTCTGCTCCTTTTCACGTCTCCACGGATTATACCCGCTGGAGACGCCTTTCGGACAAAGGCGGATAAACGCCTCCACTCGATTTGAATTGTAGCGATTGGGAGTGCGTGTGCCAAATGAACTCCGTCACTTGAACGCCGTTCTCGCGGCCGCGAGGTCCCACAGCGCGCACCCGACGCTCTCGAACACTATCGGCCGTCCGCTGGATGGGTGTCTCCCTCCGAGGACGTCTTCCAGTTCCACGGCTCTCTCCCACCCGAAAGCGCCGGTTTTTTCGGCCTGGATCAGGTCCCCCGCCTCGCTCTTGGCGCCTTCGAGCGTGTCAACGGTGATGTCCGAGTTCCGCACGAGTTCCGGCGCAAGCTCCGCCATTGTGGGCTTGAAGGCCCCGACCGCCGCGATGAAGACGTCGTCTTCGATGTTGTTTGGCAGCACCGGACTTTCACTCGTCGTGGCGGTGACGACGAGTGAGACGGCGCCCAAAGCTTCTCCGGGGCTTTCGACCACGCGAGCCTCCATGCCGAGGCTTCTTGCGGCGTGGCGAGCGAGGGATTCGGCGCTCTCCGCCGTCCGCGAGACTATAAAGACCTTCGAGACGCCAAAACCCTCGCGGAAGGCTTCGAGGTGCGAACGACCCTGGGTCCCGGCTCCCACTATCAGTAGCGGTCCCTCGGGATGAGAAGCGAGTTCTTCGGCGGCGAGGAGGGAGAGCGCGGCGGTTCGGCGGGCCGTCACCACGGAGCCCTCCAGAATGCCCAGCCGCTTGCCGGTGTCCGCTTCCATGACGACGACTTCGCCCTGGATGGTGGGCAGACCGAGGACGTTGTTCTCCGGGTGGACGCTCACGAGCTTCGTTATCGCGAGGTCACCGTCGGAGGCGGGCATGACGAGCAATGTGCCGCCGCTTGCGAGAGGCAACGCCATCCTCTCCGGGGCTCGCGCCTCCCCGGACTTCCGGGCGAGCGCGACCGAACGTATCTCCTCCGAGAGCCTCCGGTACGGAAGGAGAGCGCGGGTTTCTTCGGCGGTGTGTATCTTCATGACCCCCCAAACGGCGGAGGATATTCGACCTTTCCAGCGGCCCCTCCGAGCACGCCTTCTTTCAGTTCGAGCGCCATGAAATACTCCTTCGGATACGGGACGTCGAAGCCCATCGCCCTCTCCGCCGAGAACCCGAAGCGCGAATAATATCCCGGCTCCCCGAGAAGGAAGATCGCGTCGAAGCCCTCGTCGGCGCACGTCTTTATCCCGGCTCGGATGAGCGACGAGCCGATTCCCTCCCTTTGCCTCCCCGGAACCACCGCGACCGGAGCGAGCGCGAGGGATCTCGATACCCCGCTTGCCGAAACCTCGCTGAAAAGGACGTGGCCGACGACCTCGCCATCCGCATCGGCGACGAGCGAGAGGCGGACGAAACCTCCATCTCGCAATGCCTCCACGAGCTTCGCCTCGTCGTCGCGCCCGAAGGCGAGCCGGTTCACTTCATGGATGGCGGCTTCGTCGCCCGGTCTTTCCGGTCGGATGTTCACCGCTCTTCTCCGAAGCGGACGAGGTCGAAGAGGCCGATAGGGTGTCTCGTCTCGCCGATCGTCGTGAGGTCGGCGAGTATTTCGCCGACGACGCCGCAAAACTTGTATCCGTGACCCGAGAACCCGGCGGCCACGGATACCTGCGGATGGGCCGGATGTTGTGAGATTACGAAGTGGGAGTCCGGGGTGTTCGTGTACATGCAGGCTTTCGACTCGACGCGGCGTCCGGCGAGATCCGGGACGTAGCGTTCCAGATAACTCCGAATTTTCGAGACCTCCTCCTCTCCGACTTCTCGTTCCAACGTGTCCGGGTCGCAGTCCTCGCCGACGTAGTGGAAGGCGGCTTTGACGGCTCCCGGAGCGTCCGGGACGCCGTAGAAAACGTCTTCGCCTTCCGGGTCCCACAGAAAGATCGGGAACCGCTCCCGAGAGAAGAGGCGCGTATCTCCTCGCGGCTCGAACCAGTGCATCACACGCCTCTCGACGCGGAGCGGGAGGGACATCCCCACAAGCATCTCCGACGCCCACGCTCCGGCGGCGATGATGAGCCTCTCCGCACGGTACGAGCCGGACTTCGTCTTAACCTCGACGCCGTTCTCCGAGGCTTCCCACGATGTCACAGGCTCCTCGAAGTGAAGCTCCGCGCCGTTTTCCGCCGCGAGGTCGAGGTGCGCCTTCACCGATGCCTCCGGTTTCACGAAGCCCGCTCGTTTCTCGAAGAGGGCGACGGCGACAGGCGGTGGGTCGAAGGCCGGGTAACGGCGCTTTATCTCTTTCGCGTCGAGCATTTCGTGGTGGAGGTCGTGTTCTTCGGCGCTCTTCAGGCTGCCGGAGACTATTTCCGAGTCGGGAGAGCCGATCATGAGCGCGCCCGTGATCTCCATGAGATCCTCGCCGCTCCCGCGTTCCAGCTCTTCCCAAAGCTCGTAGGCCCGCATAACCAGCGGCACGTACTCCGCGCCCTCGAAGTATGCCTGGCGGATGATCCGTGACCTGCCGTGGCTGGATCCTAGACCGTGGGCCACGGAGAACCGCTCCAGCCCGAGGACCTTTTTGTCTCGGCGCGAGAGATGGTAGGCGGCGGCGCTCCCCATCCCGCCGAGCCCGATGATTACCGCGTCGAACATGGTGGTCGCTTTGCTCCTGGAGGAATGGAGGAATGGAGGAGTGGAGGAGTCGTATTCGTCCTTCCCGACTCCTCCATCTCCTCGACCTCCTCCACTCCTCCGAATCGCTTCATGCCGCGTTCAGGGCGCGCATCTCACCCATCCCGAGGGAGAGGCTCGCCGCCGCGACGTTCTCTTTCAGGTGATCCACGGAGGACGTGCCGGGGATCGGGATCATCACGGGGGAGCGGTGGAGCAACCACGCGAGCGCGACCTGTCCGGCGGAAGCGCCGCGCTTTTCGGCGACCTCATCGAGCGGGCCGCCGGGTTTGGCGAGGTCTCCGGTTTTGAGCGGGAAGTACGGCAGGAAGGCGATCCCCGCTCTCTCGCAGGCGTCCACGAGGTCGTCGGCGTTTCTCTCCGTGATGTTGTAGCGGTTCTGGACGGAGGCGATGGGGACTATGCTCCTCGCCGTCTCCAACTGCTCGACGTTCACGTTGGAGACCCCGACGTGAAGGACTTTGCCTTCGGATCTCAGCTCCGCCAGAGCGCCGATCGACTCCTCATACGGCACGTCCGGGTCGGGGCGGTGGAACTGGTACAGCTCTATTTGCTCCACGCCGAGCCGCTTCATGCTCGCCTCGCACGCTCTTTCGAGATGCTCGGGCCTTCCGTCCGGAAGCCAGTTTTTGTCGTTATCCCGGATGTGACCGCCCTTCGTGGCGACGAGTACGTCCTCCGGGTACGGATAGAGCGCCTCGCGGATGAGGTTTTCGTTCGTCTCGGGACCGTAGGCGTCGGCGGTGTCTACGAAGTTGACGCCGAGTTCGAGCGCCCGGTGAAGGACTTTCTTCGCTCCTTCGCGGTCATCGGGGTCCCCCCAGACGCCGGGACCGGTCAGGCGCATCGCCCCGAAGCCGATGCGGTTCACCGCGAGGTCGCCCCCGATCATGAACTTTCCGGCCCCGGAAGCGGAGTGGTCGTCGTGGCGCGTCATGGATGAAGCTCCTCTCTGAAATGCTTGCCGGAGGAGGTTTTCCCGCAGGCGCTCCCGGCTAATCCGCGAGGCGGAAATCCAGGTCGGCTGGGAGGTCGGGGATGTCCATCTGGGCCTTCTGGAGCTTGCCCGCGTAGTCCCAGTTCATCGACTGCCAGCGCGTGAACTGGTCTATGACCCATATCCCCGAGAGCCGACTCCCGTTGCCGCTCTTTCCGTTGCCGCCGAAAGGCAAATGAGCCTCCGCGCCGGAGGTCGAATTATTGACGCTCAACATCCCGGCGGTGTTTCGCTCCCGGAAGCGGAAGGCGTTCGTCGCGCTCTCGGTGTATATCGCCGCCGAGAGCCCGTAACCGTGGCCGTTGGCGAGTTCCACCGCCTCGTCGAAGTCCCGGAACTTCGCGACTCCGACGATGGGGCCGAAGGTCTCGGTTTTGTATATTTCGTCGTCGGATCCCACGCCGTCCACGATGGTCGGATGACAGAAAATTCCGGCTTCCGGGTCCCCGACGAAGTTCTTCCGGGGATTTTCTTTCGAGATCCTCCCCATGCCTGTGGAACCGTAGACGGCGTGATGGTCCTCGATGAAGTCGAGCCACCCGAGGAACCTCTCGGCGAAACGTTCCGAGAGCATCGGACCGTAAAGTACGTCCTCCATCGGGTCTCCTATCTTCGCCTCCTCGACGGCGGCGGACAACTTCTCCACGAACTCCTCATGCGCGGACTCGTGGACGATGGCCGTTCCCATCGAGGTGCATCTCTGCCCGGCGGTTCCGAAACCGGAAAACAGCGCGCCCTCGACCGCGAGGTCCACCTTAGCGTCATCCATGACGACGAGCGGGTTCTTTCCGCCGAGTTCGAGGCACGACGACTGGCAGTGGCGACCGCACAGAGCCCCGATCTCCTTCCCGACCTCCGACGAACCCGTGAAACCGACCTTGTCCACGAAGCCGGAATCGAGAGCTTTCTCCAGCCCTTCGAAGGTGGACTTCCCGTCGGCGTGGACGACGTTCAAAACTCCGTCGGGAAGGCCGCCGGCCCGGAACAATCGCGCGAGCGCGTCGCCGAGGGCGGGGGAGTATTCGGCGGGTTTCCACACGACGGCGTTTCCGCAGGTGAGGGCCGGCGCCAAATACCACGACGGGACGGCGACGGGGAAGTTTCCGGCGGTGATGATCGCCGCCACCCCGACCGGAACCCGGAAAGTGAAGAGTTGCTTGTCGTTCATCTCGCTCGGCACGGTCTGTCCGTAGAGCCTTCGTCCCTCGCCGGTGAAGAAGTCGCAGGTGTCTGTGATCTCTTGAACCTCCCCGAGCGATTCTGTGTACGGTTTGCCGATCTCCCGGGTGAGGAGTCGCGCGAGCGCCTCCTTGTTCGCTTCGACGAGACGCCCGATTTTCTTTATGACCTGCGCCCGGATGGGAGCCGGGACGCTCGCCCAATCTTTTTGCGCCTCTCTCGCGGCGCGACAAGCGTCCACAAAAGTATCTGCGTCGCCCATCGAGACTTCGGCGACCACGTCGCTCGTGTTCGCCGGGTTGGTCGAGTGGATCCTCCCTCCAGGCGCGTCTTCGATCATCTTTCCGCCCACGACGGAAGCCACGGCGCGGATTTTCGGTGTGAGTCCGTTCCGGGTGTCGGTCGTGTTCATGGGTTGCCTCCTTCTCTCGAAAAGGTGATGTGTTTCCCGAACTCCATCGTACACCAAAGTCCCGCCGCGACCGCCCCGGCCTCCCTTGACCGGGCCAAATAACCAATGTATCTTGGCGAAAATTAGCGTAGGGAGATCGTCAGGGGAGCTAAAAGAAAGTGGGTGAAATGACCTGTGGCTAGGGAAGTGTTCGGGAACAGGTTCGTCTTCATCGCCGCCGGGATAGGCATGGCGGTAGGAGCGGGAAACATATGGAGGTTTCCCAGGGTCGTCGCGGAGTATGGAGGCGGGACTTTCCTCCTCATACTCGTGCTCGCCAATTTGGTCTGGGCGATACCGCTTCTGACGGCGGAATCGTTGATGGGGAGCAAGGCGAGACTCGGGGACATAGGCGCGATCCGGGACTTCATGGGCAGGAGGTTCGCCTGGATCGGCGCCTGGGTGGCGGTGGTCACCCTCGGGATACTCTTTTACTACACCGTCGTGTCCGGGTGGGGTATCCGCTACTTCGTATACTCCATAACCGGCGAGGTCTCTCCGGGGGTGGATTCGCAGGCGCTCTGGGACGGGTTCATCTCAAGCCCGGCGCAAACCATTTTCTTCGAGGCCGTCGCCATCGCGCTCACGGTCCTCATCGTCTACCGGGGACTAAAAGGCGGCATCGAAGCCGTGTTGCAGGTCGCCATACCGTTGCTTTTCGCCGTCCTGATCGTCCTGACCATCCGGGCCGTGACGCTGCCGGGCGCCGTCGAGGGGCTGCGCTACCTCTTCGTCCCCGACTGGGGCGCGTTCGGCAGCTCGGAGATATGGCTCCAGGCGTTCACCCAGATGGCGTTCTCGACCGGAGCGGGCTGGGGACTCCTCCTCACATACGCCGTGTACACCAGAGAGCGCGAGGACATAACCCTCAACTGCGGCGCTCTGGTGACCGGCAACCTCCTCGCCTCGCTCTTCGCGGGGACGACCGTGCTTTGCACGATATACGCGCTAAGGGGGCAGGATTTTGCCGCCGACGCGCTCGGGGCGGGCAATCAGGGGCTCGCCTTCATATACCTCGTCGAGCTTCTCGCGGAGATGCCCGGGGGGATCGTCTTCTCCTCGCTCTTCTTCTTCGCGTTCACGCTCGCGACGGTTTCGACTTTGATCTCTTTCTTCGAGCTCGGGATCATGAACCTCGTGAACATGGGCCTCTCGCGCCCGAAGGCCGTCCTCGGCCTCGGTGGCGTCGCCTTCGTCCTCGGAATACCGTCGGCCTACAGTGTCAACTTCCTCAACAACCAGGACTTCGTGTGGGGAATCGGGCTTCTGGTCAGCGGCGCGCTCATCGCGCTCGTCGCCATGAGATACGGGCTGGAGCGGGCGCGGGGGGAGATCAACGGCGTCAGCGACATAAAGGTCGGGCGCTGGTGGACGGTTTCCCTGGCGCTCGTGCCGGTGATGTTTCTGGTGATGTTCGCGTGGTGGATCTGGCAGACCATAACGGTCTTCGCTCCCGACACGTGGTGGAACCCGTTCGAGGTCTTCAGCACCGCGACGCTCGTAGTCCAGTGGGCGATCCTGTTCGCCATCCTCTACGCGCTCAACAACTTCTTCGCCAGAAAGACCCAAAGTGGCCCGATGACTAAGCCCGAAAGACCGCCTTCGGACGTCGGCGAAATGGGAAGCGAGACGACCTCGCCGTGAGGAGGTGAGCAATGGACTTCGAAGTGATCGCCTGGACCGCCTTCTTCTTCGGCGGCGACATCCTGATACTGGCCCTCCTTCTCGCGAAGGCCGTGCGAGCCGACAGAGAGAAAAGCAGGGGAGAGGAGATGGAGGAGTAGTAATCGTCTTTTCCGACTCCTCCACTCCTCCGGGGAGCGAAGCGACCTTGTTGTAGAATCGCTCCGGATCTGAGAGCGAAAGGAGCTTGCCGGACGTGGGTATCGTGGACAAGGCGATAGCGGGGAGCGTCCCGGTGATCCCGAAGCCGGTCGTGCGCCGCATCTCGGGCCGCTACATAGCCGGCGCGAACCTCGACGGAGCGATCCAGACCGTCCGGAAACTGAACGCCGAAAACTGCGCCGGGACCCTCGACGTCCTCGGCGAAAGCGCGAAGTCCAAAGCACAGGCGATGAGCACGCTCAAAGAGTACAAACTCGCCCTCGACGCCATCGCCAAAGAAGATCTCGACACCGGGGTATCCGTGAAATTGACGGCTTTGGGATTGAACCTCGACGAAGAACTCTGCCGGGCGAACCTCGAAGAGATACTTCTCTACGCCGCCGAGCGGGACCGCTTCGTGCGCGTGGACATGGAGGACTCGCCGTACACCGAGAAGACCATCGAGACCGTCCTCGACTTTCACGAGCGTCATAAAAACACCGGGGCCGTCGTGCAAGCGTACTTGCGCCGGAGCATCCGTGACGTGGAGCGGCTGGCGGAGGCCGGGGTCTCGGTGCGGCTTTGCAAGGGCATCTACGACGAGCCGAGGCGCATCGCGTACAAGAACTTCGATGTGGTGCGCGAGAACTTCGTGTGGCTCCTCGAAAAGCTCTTCCGCGCCGGATGCTACGTCGGGGTCGCCACCCACGACGAATATCTGGTGTGGCACGCGCTGAAGCTCGTCCACGAACTCGGGCTGTCGAAGAACGCCTACGAGTTCCAGATGCTCCTCGGGGTGGACGAGCCTTTGCGGAAGATACTCGTCGGAGCGGGACACAGGATGCGCGTCTACGTGCCCTACGGCGAGGAGTGGTACGAATACTCGACCCGCCGCCTCAAGGAGAACCCCAGGATAGCCACCTACGTCGCCCGCGACGTTGTCGGGGAGTTGACGGAGCTTGTAAAGAGATAGGAGAGACGCATGGGACTCATTCCATACAAAAACGAAGCGTACCTCGATTGGTCGGACGAGAAGAACGTCGCCGAGATGCAGGCCGCGCTGAAGACGGTCGGCGACGAGTTGGGACGGGAATACCCCCTCGTAATCGGCGGGAAGCGCGTCGAGACGGAGGGCGGAATAGTCTCGGTAAACCCGGCGGACCCGAGCGTGATCGTCGGGAGGACCGGGCGGGCGACGGAGCGCGAAGCGGACATGGCTTTGGAAACAGCCACCAAAGCCTTCGAGAAATGGAGCCGGACGGCGCCTGAGGCGCGGGCGCGCATCATGCTCCGCGCCTCCGCCATCATGAAGCGGAGGCGCTTCGAGTTCCTCGCGTGGGAGGCGTGCGAGGGCGGCAAACCCTGGGCCGAGGCCGACGCGCAGGTCGCCGAAGCCATAGACTTCCTCGAATACTACGCCCGCGAGATGCTCCGCCTCAAAGACGGCGTGGAGATATATTCCGTGCCCGGCGAGGAGAGCCGCTATTTCTACCGCCCGCTGGGCGTGGGGGTCATCATCGCGCCGTGGAACTTTCCGACCGCTATCCTGACCGGGATGTCCTCCGCCGCGCTCGTCACCGGAAACGCCGTCATCATGAAGCCCTCCGAGTTCACCTCGGTCATCGGCGCGAAGGTCACCGAGGTCTTCGAGGAAGCCGGAGTGCCCGAGGGAGTTTTCAATTATTTGCCGGGCTACGGGAGCGAGGTCGGAGATCACCTCGTCTCCGATGCCCGGACGCGGTTCATATCGTTCACTGGTTCGATGAAAACGGGGCTTCGCATAAACGAGTTGGCGGCCAGGCAGATTCCGGAGCAGCGTTGGATCAAGCGCGTCATCGCGGAGATGGGCGGGAAGGACGCCATGATCATAGACGAGTCGGCGGACCTCGACGCCGCGGCCGCCGACATCGTGAAGAGCGCCTACGGCTACTCGGGCCAGAAATGCTCCGCCGCTTCCCGCGCCATCCTTCACCAAGACATCTACGACGAAGTGCTTTCCAAAGTCGTCGAGAGGGCGAAGCTGCTCAAAATAGGCTCGCCGGAGTCCGTCGAGATAAACGTCGGCCCCGTTATCAGCGAACCCCAGTTCGAGAAGGTCTCAAGCTACATAAACTCGGGCAACCAGGAGGGAGAGCGACTCCTCGGGGAGAACCCCGGCGACCCGAATAGCGGCTACTTCGTCACGCCCACGGTCTTCGCCGTGGACGAGAAAGCGCGGGTCGCCAACGAGGAGATCTTCGGTCCCGTCCTCTCGGTGATGAAGGCCCGCGACTTCTCGGAGGCGCTTCGGATCGCCAACGAGAGTCCGTACGGCTTGACGGGCGGCGTGTATTCGAAGGACCGGGAGCATCTGGAGCGGGCGCGGCATGAGTTCCGGGCCGGCAACGTGTATTTCAACCGGACGATCACCGGCGCCCTCGTCGGGGTGCAGCCCTTCGGGGGATTTGACATGAGCGGCACCGACTCGAAGGCCGGCGGCCCCGACTACCTCCCGCTCCACATGCTCGCCAAGACCGTCGTCGAGCGGTTCTAGCCTGGTGGCGCGGCCATCCTGGCCGCAAGGTACGGAGCCGGCTGTGTCGCGGGAGGCGCGTTCCAGACCGATCCAACGCCTTTAGCAAAGACAGAGAACCCTCCCCTTTCGTTGGGGAGGGTTCTCTGTCGAACTGGCGAAAGTTTCTACCAGAACATGCGGCGAGCGATGAGTCCGCCGCCGACCAGAAGGACTCCCGCGCCGAGGACGATCAACGAGAAGCCGCCCGTGTCGGGAAGCACGCTGAGAACCGCGGAAGCCACGCCGCCGGAGGAGCCGCCGCTGGAGCCTGCGGAGCCCGCGCTGCCGCCGGAGCTGGAACCGCCGGACGTGCCGCTGTCGTCGACGTCGGCGCTGTGATGGTCGACGTGAACGGCATGGGCGTGGTGGTCAACGTGGTCGACGACCACGACATCGCCGTTGTCGTCGTCATCGCCGCCGACCACGATGTCGCCGCCGGCCTGGATGCAGGCGTTCACCGCGCTCTGGGAGATGCCGAGGTTCTGGGCGATGCCGGCTGCGGTGCCGCCGCCGGTGTTGATGTTGGCGCCGGCGGCGAACTGGTCGACGACCTGCGGGCAGTACTGGGACTGGATCTGGACGTCCCCGCCGACCGCGGTCGCGCCCGAACCGGAACCGGTCGAGGAGCCGCTGCCGCTGTACGAGCTACCGCTGACGCCGATGTCGCCACCGGCCTGGATGCTGGTGTTGGACGCGCTCTGGTCGATGCCGATGTTCTGCGAGACGCCCGCCCCCGTGCCTCCGCCGCTGTTGAAGTTCTCCGCGACGGCCGTCTGCGTGACGGTCTGGGGGCTGCTCTGGTACTGGAACTGCGCGTTGCCGCCGACCGCGGTACTCTGCGCGAGCGCCGGGGCGACAACCAGCATCGCCATCGCCAGCATCGCAGCCAGCATCATTGCCTTTTTCATGTGATCCCTTTCCAGTCGTCTTTTGACTCATGCTCTTCATCGTTGCAGATTTCGTGTTCTCCCTTGTTCACCTCCATTAACAAATTTACCGCAAAGTGTCCTCAAGAAGCGTCGAAAATAATATTAACAGCAACTTGGGATAACCGATACACCGATTTTTATGGAGCTGTGGTTTTCCCGGATGTCGGGTTCGATGTGGGGCCGCGCAAAGCAATTATTGCTTCTAATTTCGGACTGAGGTATGCTGCCATTCATCCGTTTGGAGGATTCTTTGTGGGAACAGAAAGGAGTCTTGACAGCCACGGGTCGTTGCAGAGGTTATCGGGGAATTTCCGGTTGAGAGGGACAGGAGGAGAAATTGGAAAGTGTAGAGAGACTCGGCGGCGAGGGGCGTGGTGAGACTTCGTCGATAAAAACGGTAGCGACGGCCAGTCTGGTTGGGACGACCATCGAGTGGTACGACTTCTTCATCTACGGCACGGCGGCGGCGCTGGTGTTCCCGACGGTCTTCTTCCCGGAGATGACGCCGTTTCTCGGGATACTTTTGTCGTTCGCGACTTTCGGGGTCGGCTTCTTCGCGAGGCCGGTCGGCGGCGCGATCTTCGGCCACTACGGGGACCGCATCGGGCGCAAGGCGATGCTCGTCGTCACGC
>JBOHBL010000958.1:0-5760 GCA_050698295.1 Rubrobacteraceae bacterium
AACGGCCTTCAAGCATCTGCAGGCTGAGCTTGATGAGTATGGATCGCCCCTGGGGGCGCGATGCTTAAAAGCTCTCCTTCATGCGGGCAGGATGCCCGCGCCCCCAGGATATCTTCTCTCATATTCAAGTTGGAGATACTTAATTCCTTTCCAGAGCCGCATTCGTCTTTCTCTACTCTCTACTCCCCGGAGCGAAGCGACCCGACCTCCCGACTCCCGTACTCCCGCCGAGTGCGGAACTATCCACCCGGATCCGGCATGACGGCGAGCCTCGAATCCTCACGGGGTCGCTGTCTCGGCCCGCACTACGGCGGTGGCTTCGATCTCGACCCTCGCCTCACTCTCGATGAGCGCCGCGACCTCGACCATGCTCATGGCCGGATAGTGCCGTCCCATCACTTCGCGGTAGGCTTCTCCCATTCCTTCCAGGTTGGCAAGGTACTCCTCGCGGTCGGTGATGTACCAGGTCAGGCGGACGACGTGTTCGGGACCCGCGCCGGCCTCCGCCAGCACCGCGAGGGTGTTCCGAAGAGCCTGCCGCGCCTGACCGACGAGGTCGCGCGCCTCGAAGGCCGCGTTCTCGTTCCAGCCGATCTGACCGGCCACGAACACCAGCCGACCCTCCGCGACGACGCCATTGGCGTAGCCTTTGGGCTCGGCCCAGCCCGGTGGTTGGAGCCTCCGCATCCCGGACTCCCGGCGCCGCGCTCCGGACGGCCTCAAGGACGGCTCCCGCGCGCGCCGGCACGCTCCCGCTCGCGCAGGTGGAAACGCTGGATCTTGCCCGTCGGAGTCTTCGGCAACTCATCCACGAACTCGACGACTCGCGGATGCTTGTACGGAGCGAGGTTCGCTTTCACGAAACTTTGCAACTCCTCCGCGAGAGGTTGTCCGGTCGAGACCCCCTCCCCCGCGACGACGAACGCCTTGACGACCGTGCCGCGCTCTTCGTCGGGAGAAGCGACGACGGCGCATTCGGCGACGGCCTCGTGGCCCACGAGCGCCGCCTCGACCTCCGGACCGGAAATGTTGTAGCCGGAGGCCACGATCATGTCGTCCGTCCGCGCCTGGAACCAAAAGTATCCATCCTCATCCACCACATAAGCGTCGCCCGTGAGGTTCCACCCACCCACGACATACTCCGCTTGCCGGGGATCGTCGAGGTACCGGCACCCGGTCGGCCCCTTCGCCGCGAGCTTGCCTATTTCACCGGGAGGCAGCGGGCGCATGTCGTCACCGACGACCATCGCCTCGTATCCCGGCACGGGCTTCCCCGTCGAGCCGGGACGAACGGCCTCGCCGGAGGACGAGATGAAGATGTGGAGCATCTCCGTCGAGCCGATACCGTCTATGATCCTTATTCTCGTCCTCTCGAACCACTCCTCCGAGGTCGCTTTCGGCAGACTCTCCCCCGCCGAGACGCATTTTTTCAAAGAAGATATGTCCGCCTCCCCAACCTTCTCCAAAAGCGCCCGATACGCCGTCGGCGCGGTGAATACGGTCGTGGCCCCGCGCTCGATGGCCTCGATGAGATCGTCCGGCCCCGGCTTCTCGATGGGAAGCGTGGATGCCCCGACGCGCATCGGAAAAAGCGTGTACCCGCCGAGCCCGTAAGTGAACGCGAGCGGCGGCGTCCCGGTGAAGATCTCGTCCGGTTTCGCGTCGAGGACGCGCTTGCCGAACGTGTCGCAGACGGCGAGGAGGTCGCGGTGGGAGTGCATGCACCCTTTCGGGTCCCCGGTCGTCCCGGAGGTGAAGGCGATGATCGCCACGTCCTCCGCCGAGGTCTCGACCGTCTCGAAATCCGGCGATTTCGACGCCATCCGCTCTTCCAATTCTCCTTCCAGCCCGAAGGTCATTACGTGCCGAAGGACGGACTCCTCGGCTCTCGCGGCTTCGAGGTCTTCCGTCAGGCGCGAGTCGGTGAGGGCGTGAGAAATTTGGGCCTTCCCGATCACCTTCACAAGCTCGGAGGTCCGCAAAAGCGGCATCGTCGCCACCACCACGCCCCCGGCCTTCAAAACCCCGCACCGCGCCGCGATGAGCTCCGGCGTGTTCGCCGCCCGCAAAAGCACCCGGTTCCCCGGCACGAGCCCCATGTCCTCGGTCAAAACACGAGCGATCCGGTTCGCCCGTTCGAGGAGGTCCCGGTACGTCCACACCCCGCTCGAAGTGTGGACGGCGGGACGGTCGGAGACCATATCGTCGAGCAAGGCTTTCGCGGCGTTCAATTTCTCGGGGTATCGAAGTTCGGGCAAACCAAACACGAACTCCGGCCACGCCTCGCGCGGCGGGAGGTTGTCGGCGGCGAAGGTGTCTGTGTGCGCGCTGCGGCTCGCCATCATGGCTCTCCTCCTCTAGCTTCGTACTTTTCGCGCGCCCTCCGCTTCCCCGGCGGAATGCGTCGCCAGCGCCTGGCGGGCGATTATCACTTTCTGGACCTCGGAGGCGCCTTCGTAGATCCGGAGCGCCCGTATCTCACGGTACAGCCGTTCGACCGGGTGGCCGGAAGTAACCCCGAAGCCGCCGAAGATTTGCACGGCTTCGTCTATGACTTTCTGCGCGGTCTCGGTGGCGTGGAGCTTCGCCATCGCCGCCTCGCGGCTGACCCTCTCGGCCACACAGTCTTTCGTCCACGCGGCGCGGTACACGAGGAGCGCGCTCGCGTCCACGCCGAGCGCCATCTCCGCGAGCTTTCCCTGTACGAGTTGCAACTCGCTCATCGGCGCGCCGAAGAGATGGCGATTCGCGGCCCTCTCCAGAGCCTCGTCGAGCGCACGCCGCGCAAAGCCCAAAGCGGCGGCCCCGACCGTGGAGCGAAACACGTCGAGGGTCGCCATCGCGACGCCGAAGCCTTTTCCGGGCGCGCCGAGCATGCGGCTCTTCGGCACCCGGCATCCCTCAAAGGCGAGCGTCGCGAGCGGATGGGGCGCTATGACGGGTATTCTTTCGGCGACTTCGAGGCCGGGCGTGTCGGCGTCCACGACGAAGGCGGAGATGCCCTTCGCTCCCGGAGCCTCGCCGGTGCGGGCGAAGACGGTGTAAAAATCCGCGAGGCCGCCGTTGGAGATCCAGGTCTTCGTCCCGTCGAGGATATAGTCATCTCCATCGGGCGTCGCCGTCGTCGCCATCGCGGCCACGTCCGATCCCGCCTCCGGCTCCGAAAGCGCGAAGGCGGCGATCTTCTCCGCGCTCCGCACGGCGGGGAGATATTCTTCCTTCACTTTGCCGCTCCCAAAGAGGGAGATCGTCCCGCTCCCGAGCCCCTGCATGGCGAAGACGAAATCCGCGAGGGCGTGGTGCTTGCCGAGGGTCTCGCGGACGAGGCAAAGCGAACGCGCGTCGAGCTTCTCGCGCCGTCCGCCGTATGCCTCCGGCACGGCGTAGTCGAGCCAGCCGCCCTCGGCGAGGCGGTCGGCGATGTCGCGGCAAAGTTCGTCCACCGTCTCCTCGCTCGCTTCGGGGAGCGGACGGATGTGTTCGCTCGCCCATTCGTCGAGGTCGCGGGCGAGGACGCGGTGCTCGTCGTCGAAGAAGGGCCAGTCGAGGTATGTTTGGTCGCTCATCTCAGTCTCCTTCGAACTCGGGCTTTCGTTTCTCTATGAAGGCTTGGTAGGCGCGCTCGAAGTCGTTTGTCCGCATGCAGATCGCCTGCGCCTGCGCCTCGGACTCGATGGCGGCTTCGAGGCTCATGGCCCATTCCTGATCGAGCATGGTCTTCGTCATCCCGTGCGCGAAGTTCGGCCCGGAAGCGAAGCTCCCGGCGAGAGCTTCCGCCTCGCCTTCCAACTCCTCCGCTTCGACGAGGCGGTTGAAGAACCCCCACCGCTCGCCCTCGTCGGCGGACATCGAGCGCCCGGTGAAGAGAAGCTCGGAAGCGCGTCCCTGACCGATGATTCGCGGGAGCATCGCGCAACAACCCATGTCGCACCCCGCCAAACCGACGCGGGTGAAGAGGAACGCGACCTTCGCCCCCGGCGTGCCGAGCCGGATGTCCGAGGCGACCGCGATGGCCGCGCCCGCGCCGACGCACACGCCGTCTATGGCGGCGATGACGGGTTGCGGGCATCCTCGCATGGCCTTCACGAGGTCGCCGGTCATGCGGGTGAAGCGGAGGAGTCCGCTCATGTCCATCTCCGTGAGCGGCCCGATGATGTCGCGTACGTCGCCCCCCGAACAGAAATTCTCGCCCGAGCCGGTGAGGACGACGGCCTTTATGTCTCCGGCGTAGCGAAGCTCGCGGAAGGTGTCGCGGAGTTCCGCGTACGACTCGAAGGTGAGGGGGTTCTTTCGTTCGGCTCCGGTGAGCGTCACCGTCGCGACGCCGCCGGAGGCTTCCCACCCGAAATGTTCCGGCGCGTATTTTTCCATCTTCGTCTCGTTCACTTTTCCTCCAGTTTGTCGCTTTCGAGGACGGAGTTTTTCGCGTTTTTGAGGAGCCGGTCGAGGGTTTCGACTTCTTCGGCGGTGAGGGTGGAGAACATTGAGGAGATCCAGGCAGAGTGGGCCGCGGCCATCGCCTCGAAGGTCTCGCGCCCGGCTTCGGTGAGTTGGACGATCTGGGTCCGGCGGTCCCCGGGCTTCGCGCGACGGTGGACGAGCCCCTCTTCTTCGAGGCGACCCATGATGCCGGTGACGTTTCCGTTTGAGACCATGAGCCGCCGCGAGACCTCGCCCATGTTCATCCCTCCAGGCGCCTCGTGGAGAGCGGCCATCACGTCGAAGCGCGGCAACGTCACGTCGAACTCCTCGCGCAGCCGCGCCCTCACCCTTTTTTCGACCACGTTCGTGAGCGTGAGCGTCCGCAGCCACAGTCGCAAAAGTTCCTTCGATGAAACGCTCGTCTCCCCCATCACGTAACCTCCCCGCCGGAGACGGATATGGATTGTCCGGTCACGGCGCCGGAATTTGGCCCGACGAGCCACGCGACGGCCTCGGCGACCTCTTCGGGCGTGACGAAGCGTCCCTGCGGGTTGGTCCGGACGAGTGCCGCTCGCGCCTCTTCCTCATCCATGCCGGTCTTTTCGACGATGTTCGCGACGCTATCTGAGAGGAGGCCGGTCTCGGTGTATCCGGGGCATACGGCGTTGACCGTCACCCCTTCGCGCGCGACTTCGAGCGCGAGCGAGCGGGTCATCCCGACGACGCCGTGCTTGGCGGCGCAGTACGCCGCGATGTACGGGTATCCCGCGAGTCCGGCGGTGCTCGCCACATTCACGATCCTCCCCCGCCCCCGCTCGACCATCTCCGCGAGGACGGCCCGGCTCACGAGGAACGTCCCGGTCATATTCACCTCGACCATCGCTCGCCACACATCCGTCGTCGTCCTCGCGAAAGGCGCCGAAGTAGCCGCCCCGGCGTTGTTTATAAGAACGTCCACCGGCCCGAAACGCTCCCGCGCCGCCGAAAGTCCCCCCTCGACCGAGACCTCGTCGGTGACGTCGAGCGAGACGGCGTGGCCTTCCGGGAGGCTTTCGGCGACTTCGTGGAGCGGTTCGAGGCGACGACCGGCGACGGTGATCCTCGCTCCCGACTTACCGAGCCTGGTGGCTATGGCGGCTCCGATGCCGGTCCCTCCGCCTGTGATGAAGGCGTGGGCGTTTTCGAGGCTCTTCATATGAGCTGCGCCATTTGGTCGGCGCGTTCGATGAGGCGTTCGAGCTGCGCTTTTCCGGTGAGGTACTGCTCCGGCCACGGCGCATCGTGGCGGAGTTCGGCGGCGCGGTGGAGGGTCCAGTACGGGTCGGCGAGGTGCGGACG
>JBOHBL010000959.1:0-12219 GCA_050698295.1 Rubrobacteraceae bacterium
GACGCCGAGTTCGTCGAACATCCCCGCGACCAAGCCGAGGCGCTCCAGCGTCTCGCTCATGGCTCGGATCATGGCGCGTCGCTAATTCCCGAACCGCGTATTAGGGGGCGCGGAAAGTCGGTTTATGATTGCTGGCATGATGCTTTCCCCGAAAGTCCTCGAAGCCTGTTACCGCGCCGGAGCCTTCCCGATGGCGGATGCGAACGGAGGGATCGAGTTCTACCGCTCGGACCCGAGGAGCATCATCGAACTCGACTCGCTCCACATCTCCAAATCGCTCGGGCGCGTCCTGCGAAAAGGGACGTATGAAGCGCGCTTCAACCACGACTTCGAAGCCGTCATAAGGGCAAGCGCCGATCGCGAAGAAACCTGGATAAACGAGGAGATCGTCGAGTCGTTTATCGCTTTCCACCAGGCGGGACGGGCGCACAGCGTCGAGGCTTATCTGGATGGAGAGCTCGCGGGGGGGCTCTACGGGGTCGCTCTCGGCGGGGCGTTCATGGGAGAGTCGATGTTCTCGCGAAAGCCCGACGCCTCGAAGGTGTGCCTCGTCCGCCTCGTCGAGCGTTTGAAAGAAAGAGGCTTCGTGCTCCTCGACTGCCAGATCCAAAACGAACACCTCGCCCGAATGGGAGCCACGGAGGTCCCCGAAGAAGAGTTCCTGCCGAGGCTCGAACACGCCTTGAGTTTGCAGCGGAACTTCGAGTTTTGAGAGATAATTCTTGTCGGGTCGCGACGACGCGGCCCCGATGGGGACCAGCGAAACGAGAGGTTCAGCGATGTCAAAGGGTCTTGCCGTTGTTCTGGCGCTCGCCGCGAGCCTGTCGCTGGTTTTGGCGACCGGGGAAGCGTCGGGAGAGGCGTCGTTTCCCGAGGGGTTCGCTCGGGAGCAGGTCGCGGAAGGGCTGGCCGACCCCACGGCGATGACTTTCCTGCCGGATGGAAGGCTCCTCGTCGCCCAGCAGAACGGTCGGCTTCGAGTCATCAGAGACGGTCGATTGCTGGAGGCTCCGGCGCTCGAGCTTCGGGTGGATTCTCGGGGCGAGCGGGGTTTGCTCGGGGTCGCCGTGGACCCCGCGTTCACGACGAACGGACACATCTACGTTTATCACACCGTCAGGACCGGGCCCATCCACAACCGCGTTACGCGCTTCACGCTCGAAGGGGACCGGGTTGCGCCGGGCAGCGGTCGGCTCGTCTTCCGGTTGAACAACCTCAGCCGCGCCACCAACCACAACGGGGGCGCCATCCACTTCGGCCAGGACGGCAAGCTCTACGTAGCCGTCGGGGACAACGCCAACGGCGAAAACGCTCAGTCGCTCAGGAACCTCAAAGGCAAAATGCTCCGCATCAACAACGACGGAAGCATCCCGCGAGACAACCCCTTTCGCAAAAACAAGAACGTTCGCGGCAAGAACAAGGCCATCTGGGCGAGAGGACTCAGGAACCCCTTCAGCTTCGCGGTCAGTCCCGACGACGGTGTGATCTTCATAAACGACGTGGGACAGAGGAAGTGGGAGGAGATAAACCGCGGCAAACGCGGCGCGAACTACGGCTGGCCCGTCTTCGAGGGCCCGGAGAAAAACCGCCGCTACGCGCCCCCCGTCTTCGCCTACCGTCACGGCGACGGGCCGACCACCGGATGCGCCATCACCGGCGGGACATTCTACGTTCCCCAAACCCCTCAATTCCCCGAAGAATACGTCGGAGACTACTTCTTCGCGGACTTTTGCGGCGGTTGGGTCCGCCGCTTCGATCCGGCGAGCGGGAGGGCGGAACCCTTCGCTCAGGGCCTCTCGTTCCCGGTGGACCTCAAGGCGGGACCCGAAGGCGCGCTCTACTACCTGGAACGCGGCAAGGGCTCCGTCAGCCGGGTTTCGTATACGGGATGAGCCGTCCGGCGTGGTAAGCTAGTTTCGTGACGACTCTGACATCTAAAGAAGTCAGCTTCTCGGCAAACGCTTGCGTCAAGCGAAGCTACCGCTACGTTGGCCGCCGAAGGCTCCGTCCGAGCCTGTTCGAGATTTCGTCTTCAAAGGCGATACGCTCTCGCGTGAATGTTGTGATCGCCAGACGTGGAGCGCGTTTCAAGGCGTCCCAGCCTCAGACATTTCACCGGGAGAAGGTCTACTCCCCCGAACCGGCAATATCTGGTTGTCAAGCGAGCCGAAACCCGCGCAAGACTACGCCGCGCAGTATACATCGGAGAGGAGGTGCGCGGTGTTTTCTCCGCCAGATAAATCGGGCGGTTCCCACACCGTGAATTCGATGGACAACAGACACATCAACCTGGAATGGAAACCGGAACTCGAGCGGCCCATGCTCCTCACGGCCTTCACCGGATGGAACGACGCCGCCGAGGCCGCGAGCCTGGCTCTGGGGACGCTCGGGGATGCGTGGGAGGCGCGGCACTTTGGCTCCTTCGATTCCGAGGAGTTCTTCGACTTTCAGGTGACGAGGCCGCAGATAAAGCTCGTCGAAGGCGTCACGCGCGAGGTTCAGTGGCCCGAAAACGTCCTTCGCGCCACCGAAGCCGCTCCCGAAGCCACGGGCGGACGGGGCGTCGCGCTCATCTCCGGTCCCGAGCCGAACCTCCGCTGGAAGTCTTTCTCGAACGCCGTCGTGGAACTCGCGAAGGAGCTGAACGTCGAGACCATCGTGACGATGGGCGCGCTGCTCGCCGACGTTCCGCACTCGCGACCGGTCTCCGTCGCCGCCAACTCCCAGGACCCGGAACTCGTCGAAGGGCTCGACCTCACGCCCTCCCGCTACGAGGGGCCGACGGGCATCACGGGCGTGTTGCACCGTTTTTGCGCCGATTCCGGCATCCCCTCGGTCAGCTTCTGGGCCTCGACCCCGCACTATCTGCCCGCCGTGCCCTCCGCTCCTGCGGCCCTCGCGCTGCTCGAAAGGTTCGCGGACCTCACGGGAATAGAAGTGGACACCAGCGAACTCGAGCGCACCGCCGGAGACTACCAGCAGCAGGTCTCCGCCGCCGTCTCGCGCGACTCGGACCTCGCCTCCTACGTCCAGATGCTCGAAGACCGCTATGATTCCCAGGCCGAAGGCGCGAGAGACCTCCCCTCCGGCGACGACCTCGCCGACGAGCTGGAGAACTTCCTGCGCGAGCAGCGCGGCGAAGAATAGCTGTCAGCCGTCAGCTTTTCGGGTCTCCGGCGAGACGGATTTTCGTGCGCGAAGACGCCGAAGGGAGCGGAGCGAGACTGAAGCGTTCGCATTCCAACCGGAGTTTCACGGCACGAGTTTTTGCTGATGGCTGAAAGCTGATCGCTCTCAATAAAACAACGCCACGACGAAGATGATGACGCTTGCGAGTCCGAGTATCCCCTGCGCGATGGCGGAGACTGCGTATCCGATCAACACTCCTCCCGCCGCTCGCGATACCCGCTGCCAATCGCTTCGGCCGAAAGGGATGTCCTCTTCGTCTTCGGGGACTTCCCGTCTCTGGCGGCGGAGGTATTCGCCCGCGAACACGCCGCCGATGGTTCCCAGAATTAATCCGAAGAGCGAACCTATCCCGAAGACGAGGAAGCCCAGCGCCGCTCCGGCCAATCCTCCGATGGCGCCTCCCGCCATGCCCCAGTTGCTCGCCCCAAAGCGCCTCGCGCCATATGACGTGCCTATAAAGTCCGCGACCATCGCTAAAGCCGCGAAGAGGCCGAGAAAAGCTATTACCCAGCCCCCGACTATCTCGAAGCCGGTGTAGTAAGCGTAGAGGAGAGCGGAGAGGAAGATGAGCGGGACGCCCGGCAGGCCCGGCAACACGCTTCCGAGCAGCCCCACGAGCATGCCCGCGAGGGCTATCCAGAGTATCGGCTGGCTGAAGATCTCCATCACCGTGAGACCACGGGCAGAGTTCTCTTCGGTTTCTTCCCCGGCTTTTCAAGCGCGGCGTTGAGGCTGCCGGATTTATACGGCGAAAGCTCCATCGCGACGTATAGAAAACCGGCTGCTCTGAGTTCAGCGGATATCTCCTCGCGCCTCGCGAACGCCCGGTCCATCTCTTTCTCGCCGATTTCGAGACGCGCGATCTCCCCGTGATGCCGGACGCGGACCTGTTCGAAACCCTCTCTCCTCAAGAACTCCTCGGCGCGGGCGACCTGAGAGAGCTTCTCCGGTGTGATCTCCTGCCCGTAAGGAAAGCGGCTCGATAGACACGCGAGCGCGGGCTTGCCCCAACTCGGCAACCCGAGATGTTTCGCCAGCTTTCGCACCTCTTCTTTCGTCACCCTCGCCTCCGAGAGCGGAGAGACGACGCCGAGCTCCTTCGCGGCCTTTCTTCCGGGCCGGTAGTCGCCTTCGTCGTCGGCGTTGGCCCCGTCCACAACGCATCCGTATCCACGCTCTTTCGCCATCTCGCTCAGGTCCGAGTAGAGGGTGCTTTTGCAGAAGTAGCAGCGGTTCGTCGGGTTGCTCGCGTAGTCGGGGTTGTCCAGTTCGCGGGTGTTCACCACGACGTGCTTTACGCCAAGCGATTCGGACACGTCTTTCGCGAGATCCAACTCGGACGGCAAATACGTCTCGTTGTTCGAGGTGACGGCGAGAACTTTGCCTTTCGGGAGGGCTCTCGTGGCTATCGCCAGCGCGAGCGAGGAGTCCACGCCGCCGGAGAAGGCGACGAGCGCGCTCTCGTGAGGAGCGACGATAGCTCCCAGTTCATCCAGCCTTCTCTCCAGAAGTTCCTTTTGGGTCATGGAGTCCACGCACTTCCTCTCTTTATGCTTTCGCGTTCTCGGAGAGCCATTTTAGGACTTCTCCGGGGTGCGTGTTCGGCGGGAAGACCGGATAGAAGACTTTCTCGACCCTTCCGTCGCGGATTATCATCGTGAGCCGCTTTATGAGCGACATCCCCTCGACCTCGAAGGTCGGCAAGTTCAAAGCCTTCGCGAACTCCAGATTCTCATCACTCAAAAGCTCGTATTGAAGCCCGAGCCTTTCGACCGCTTCGCGCTGATAGTCGGTGCTTTGCGTGCTCATCCCGAAGACGCGGACTCCCAAAGAGCGGAACTCCGCGTGAAGGTCGCGAAAGGCGCACGACTCCGGGGTGCATCCCCTCGCGCCGGGGATGTCGTCCCAGTTTTCCGGGAGGTCCCGATCCGGCCTTCCGGTCATCGGGTAGCAGTAGAGGACGGTCCTTCCGGAGAGCGTCCAGAGGTCCATCGATCTACCGGAGGTCGAAGTCAGAGACAGCGATGGAATAGTCGTTCCCGGCAGGTGGTCGCAGGCTCCGTCGTCTTTTGGAGTGGGAAGGTTTTCGGGGAGTTCGTTTATGTTGTCCGGTTTGGACATCAGGTTGCCTCTCTTTGGTCGCGGATCTTCTCGAAGAAATCGCGCGGCGAGATTACGGGCGTCGGCGGGTTTTCTATTTCGAGCAAATCTCCGTCGCCGGAGACGAGGTAGTCGGCGGTGGAGCTTGCGGCGAGCGCGAGAAGATAATTGTCGTCGGGGTCGCGGCTCACGGGGCGAATTCCTTTTTCTTCGGCGAGCGTCGCGCCTTCGCGGAGCCAGAGAACGTATTCCAGAGCCTCGCCCTCGGTTCGGCATCGGCGGAATTTTTGCCGCAGGAGAACGGCTTGCAGTTCGTAAAGAAGCTGGTGAGAGACGACCATCTCGAAAGCGCCTTCGTGCCAGGAGCGGACAATCTTCCACGGCGCGCCCTTCTCGGAGAGCGCCGCCGAAACCAGTACGTTGGGGTCTATTACGGCTTTGACCGTCGGCCCTCTTCGCGCTCTATTCGCTCGCGCCTCTCTCGCCGCCAGGCGTGCTGTTCCTCGACCGCGAGCTTCATCGCTTCCTCTTCGGAAAGCTCCTCGATTCCTCGCTGTCTGCGACCTTCGGCCATGCGATCGAGCACCTCGACGATTCCCCCGGAGGATCTCTTCAGATAGCTCCTGAGCGCGTCCTCGATGACTTCATCGGAATCTCGCTCTTCCTTCCTCGCCCGAGCCTTGACGGCCTCCATCAGATCCCGGCTTATCTTCGTCTCGACTTTTTCCATGACCGCCTTCGCTTCGCGCGTTTCCTATTTACATCACTTTACCGCACCGGGCAACGAGAACGGCGGGAACTTCGCGAGTCAGGCGCGTTCTAAAACGACCGCCGCGTTGTGGCCGCCGACCCCGAGGTTCGAGCAAAGGGCGGCTTCGAGGTCGGGAACCTCGCGCGGTTCGTTCACGACGTAGTCGAGGTCGGCGCAGTCTTCAGCGACTTTGTCGAGGTTCCTCATCGGGGGGATGGTTTTGTTTTTGATCGCGAGGGCGCATATGGCGGTTTCGATGGCTCCGGAGGCTCCGAGGGAGTGTCCGAGGGTGGATTTCGTCGCGGAGACTTTCACGTTCGGGTTTATGGAGGCCATCGAGTGCGACTCGGGGCCGTCCCCGGCGACGGTTCCGGTGCCGTGCGGGTTTATGTAGCCGATCTGTGTCCCCTCGAGGCCCGCGTCCTCGACGGCGAGGCGCATGGCGCGGCGGACGCCTCGACCTTCCGGGTCAGGGTCGGTCATGTTGTGGGCGTCGGTGGTTCTTCCGACCCCGGTTATTTTGGCGTAGGGCTCGGCTTCGCGGCGGGCGGCGGACTCCTCGCTTTCGAGGATCACGACCGCCGAGCCCTCTCCGATCAGGAACCCCGCGTGGTCCACGTCGTAGGGACGACACGCTTCCTCGGGGTTATCGTTGTTCCGGCTCATAGCCTTCATCGCGATGAAACCCGCGACTATTACCGGGGTTATGGTCGCTTCGGATGCTCCGCAGATAACGATGTCGGCGTCGCCGCGACGTATGAGATCGTAGCCGAGACCTACCATGTCGGTCCCGCAGGTGCAGGCCAATGCTCCGGCAGCCGACGGCCCCTGAACCCCGAGTTGAATCGCGATGTGCGCCGCCGCCGAGTTCGGCATGATCTTGGTGACGGCGAACGGATTGACCCTCCCGGGACCTCTGGTGTCTATCGTTCTCTGGGTGTCCTCCATGCTCGCCACGCCTCCGAGCCCGCTGCCCAGTATGAGGCCGACCCTCTCGGGAGAATCGTTCAAAAACCCCCACGCTCCGGCGTCTTCGAGGGCGAGCTTGGCCGAGGCGAGGCCCATCTGGGAGAAACGGTCGGTTCTCGGAACGACTTTCCGATCCATGAAGTCTTTCGGCTCGAAGGAGTCGCACTCGGCGGCGATGCGTACCTCGAAACCTTCGGGGTCGAAGAGCGTTATGGGGCCGGCCCCGCTTTCGTTCGCGAGCAGCGCGCTCCAGAACGTTTCCCGTCCGACCCCGATGGGGCTGACGATGCCGATGCCGGTTATGTAAGCCGCCGGGCGTCCGTTCTCCATCTCGTCCCCTCAAAGCCTCGCGTTTCAAACAGACTTTATCCGAACCAGAGCATCTTATCATCACGATCAGGTTCCTACTCTTCGTTCTCTTTGCGGTGACAGCCTTCGCATCGTGTTCGTTGCCTCGCGCTCTCGAAGGGTGCGGTAGACTCAAAGCATGATCGGGGGTGCTTAAAGGTCGTCTTCTACGCCGCCACGGTCCTTTTCGCCGCGAACTTCGCGCTCGGCGTGCTGGTCCAGTTCGGGGTCGTGGACACGAAACCTTTCCGCTGGCTTCACCACGCCCTGTTCTTCCTGGTCTTCGCTTCGGCGGCGTTGGCGGCGGCGTGGGGTTTGTGGTTGGGCGAGCCTTACGGATGGATGCTCCTTCCGGTCCTCGCTCTGTACTATTTCCTGCCCCGAATTCGGGCGGGGACGATGGGCCACGCGGCGCTCGCCGTGATAGCTTCGACCTTTTATGCGGCGGGTATCGTATTCACGTTTTGAGGAGATAGTTTGGATTTCTTCGAGGTCGTAAAGAGACGCAGAACGACGAACGGGCCGTTCCTTCCCGATTCGGTAAAGTCGGAACACCAGCGGCTGCTCGTCGAGGCCGCGGCGATGGCTCCCTCTCACTTCAACAGCCAGCCGTGGCGCTTCGTCCTGATCGACGACAAAGAAAAAATCGAAGAAGTCGCCCGCATCAGCGGCGAGAGCATGGCCCGCCTGATGGAAGAGGGAACCTTCTGGAAGAGGTATCGACCGTACTTCCGGTTTTCCGAAGCCGAGATGGAAGAAAAGCGCGACGGTATTTTCATAGATCAAATGCCCTCGGTTTTGAAACCCTTCCGAAAGCAAATTTTCTCGAACACCGGACAGCAGATCATGAACAAGCTCGGCGTTCCCAAAACGCTCGGGGAAGATAACCGCAAGCTCGTGGCGAACTCGCCGCTGCTTTTGGCCGTGATGCTGGACAAGGCGGAATATCGGCCCGGCGAACTCTCCGGCTTCTATTCCGTTTTCGGGATGGGGGCGGCGGTCGAGAACATATGGCTGGCCACCGTTGAGCTTGGCATGGGCATCCAGTTCGTCTCGACGCCGATGGAGATACCGGAGAACTGGCGGAGGATCGAGGAGATAATAGAGATGCCCGAGGAGTTCGCCCTAATGGCGGTCTATCGGCTGGGCTACGTCCCGGAGGGGAACAAGCGCCCGACCATCGACTGGCAGAGCCGTCAGAGAAAGCGTTTGTCTCAGTACGTTTTCAGGAACGGTTGCGAGACGCCCGAAAACGACGATGCCGGGCTCGTGGACGGCGCGCCGGAGACGAGGCCGGGGTGAGCGGAGCCCCGAGAGTCCTCTCCGTGGCGACGGCTCTGCCGCCGTATGAGATCGGGCAGGCCGAGGTCAAGGACTTCGCCCGCTCGATGTTTGGCGAGACCCACCGCGACATCGAACGCCTCATGCCCCTCTTCGACAACGTGAGCGTCGAGAACCGCCGCTTCTGCGTCCCGAGGGAGTGGTTCGACGAGGACCACTCCTTCCCCGAGAAGAACGACCTCTACGTCGAGAACGCATTGAGCCTCTCCGAGAAAGCGGCGAGGCGGGCGATGGACAAGGCGGGGGTCTCGCCTTCCGAGATCGGGGCGGTCTACTTCGTCTCGACGACCGGGCTCGCGACGCCTTCGCTCGATTCCAAGTTGATCTTTTCTCTCGGGTTGTCCGGACACACTCGCCGGGTCCCGATCTGGGGCCTCGGTTGCGCCGCCGGGGCCGCCGGCCTCGCCCGCGCCTCAGAACACGCGAAGCTCTACCAGGAACAACTCGTCCTCCTCGTCGCCGTCGAACTCTCCGGCCTCACCTTCCAGCGCGGCGACCTGTCGAAGGCGAACCTCATCTCCACGAGCCTCTTCGCCGACGGCGCGGCGGCGGTCGTGGTCGGCACGGAAGGTCCCGGCCCCGAACTCCTCGGCAGCCGTTCCACGACGTGGCCGGGCACCGAAGACTTGATGGGATGGGAACTCGTCGAAGGCGGTCTGAAAGTCCGACTCTCGAAGAGCATCCCGACCATCGTCCGCGAAAAGTTCCGCGAAGACTTGAGGGGGGCATGCGCCTCGCTCGGCCTCGACCTCGCGGACCTCGAACACTTCATCCTCCACCCCGGCGGCGCCAAAGTCCTCGACGCCTTCGAGGATGTTTTGGAGATGGATCCCGGCGGATTGGTCTTCTCTCGCGGAGTCTTGCGGGACTTCGGGAACATCTCCGCCGCGACGGTCCTGGTCATCCTCGAACGTTTCCTGGCGAGCGGCGAGTACGAAAGCGGCGACCTCGGCGTTCTTTCGGCGATGGGTCCGGGGTTCTCGGCGGAACATGTGTTGTTTTGTTGTTAGGCGTCAGGCTTCAGGTTTTTGGCGCTGGAGGGTTCGGGTGAACGTCGCTTTGCTCGTTGCGGTCGCTCTCGTCGCGGCTCAACGACTGTTCGAGCTTCGCCTTTCGAGGCGGAACGAGCGTCGGCTGCGATCTCGCGGGGCGGTCGAGCGTGGGAGGGGACATTATCCGTTTATGGTGGCGCTTCATTCGCTTTGGTTCGTTTCGATTTTGGTGGAAGGGCTTTTGCGAGGGCCGGAGTTCCCGGCTGCGTGGCCGTTGTTTCTGGCGTTGTTTTTGATCGTCCAGCCGCTGCGGTACTGGGCGATCTTCTCTCTCGGAGAGAGATGGAACACGAAGATACTCGTCATGCCGGGCGAGAGGTTGGTAAAGCGAGGACCGTACAGGTATCTCCGGCATCCGAACTACGTCGTGGTCGTCGTCGAAATCTTCTCTTTTCCGCTTGTCTTTGGAGCATGGATCACGGCGCTGGTATTCTCGATCCTCAACGCCGCGCTCCTCTTTATTCGGATACGAGAAGAGGACCGGGCGTTGTCGGAGCTTGCGAGATAACATAGCCGACAAGCTGAAATTCTGACAAGCTGCCGACCAAAGGGAGGCCCAATGCTCGATCTCAAATACATCCGCGAGAACGTCCAAACCGTAAAAGAGAACTGCAAAAATCGCGGCGTCGAAGCCGACGTGGACCTCGTCGTCGAACTCGCGGACCGCCGCTCGGCCCTCATTACCGAACTCAACGAACTTCGCCAGAAACAAAACGAGATGGCGAAGAACATCGGGCGCGAGAGAGATGAAGAAAAGAGGACCGCGCTCATCGAGGAATCGAGGACTTTCAAGGAGAGCGTCCCGCGGAAAGAGTCCGAGCTTCACGAGGTCGAGCGGAGACTTTACGAGGAACAGTTGAACATTCCGAACATCACGCACCCGGACTCGCCCATCGGCAAGGACGACACCGAGAACGTCGAGATCAGGCGCTGGGGGCAAATCCCCGACTTCTCTTTCGAGGTCAGAGACCACGTGGAGTTGGGAGAATCTCTGGGAATAATAGACTTCGATTCCGGGGCGAAGACGACGGGGAGCAAGTTCTACTTTTTGCGCGGGGACGCCGTTCTGCTCGAACTCGGCCTCATCCGCTACGCGATGGACATCCTCATCGAGCGGGGTTTCACGCCGACCATCACGCCCGACCTCGCCCGCGACGAGATGCTGGTCGGGACCGGATTCATTCCCAGGGGGCCGGAGGCGCAGATCTATTCGGTCGAGGAGACTGACCTCTCGATGATCGCCACCGCGGAGATCACGCTCGCCGGTTCTCTGGCCGATGAGATCGTCGAGGAGAGAGAACTTCCCATACGCCTCGCGGGTCTCTCTCACTGTTTCCGCACCGAAGCCGGCGCTCACGGACGCGCCAGCCGCGGACTCTACCGGGTCCACCAGTTCACCAAAGTCGAGATGTTCGCCTTCACCACGCCGGAGCAGTCGGAGGAGACGCACCGGGAGATGCTCGAGATAGAGGAGGGGATCTTCCGGGGTCTCGGGCTTCCGTACCGGGTGGTGGACATCTGCACCGGCGACCTCGGGGGGGCGGCCTACCGCAAGTACGACCTCGAGGCCTGGATGCCTGGACGAAACGACTTCGGCGAAGTGACGAGCACCTCGAACACCACGGACTACCAGGCGAGGAGGCTGAAGATACGCTATCGCCCGGAAGGAGGACGGCCCCAACTCCTCCACACGCTCAACGGCACCGCCCTCGCCATCAGCCGCGCGCTCATCGCCCTGCTGGAGATCCACCAGCGGGAGGACGGTTCCGTTCAACTCCCGGAAGCCCTCGTCCCTTACGTCGGAAAAGAGAAAATACAGCCCGCGAAGTAGCACCTTCTCGCGGCGGTAGAATAACCGGGACCCAAAGTCTATCTTCGAGGTGCTCACAAATGGCATTCCCGACTCAGAGGCTCAGAAGGACGCGGCGAACGAGCCGGCTGCGCGACCTGGTGCGCGAGACGCGGCTTTCCCCGGAGGACTTCATCTACCCGATGTTCGTGACGGCGGGCGAGGACGTGAAGAATCCGATCCAGTCCATGCCCGGCGTCTTTCAGCTCTCCATAAATCACGCCGTCACGGAAGCGAAGCGCGTCCACGAACTCGGCATCCCCGGCGTCCTTCTCTTCGGCATCCCGGAGAGCAAGGACGAGGCGGCGACCGGAGCCTACGACCCGGAGGGCATCGTCCAGCTCGCCGTCCGGGCGATGAAAGACGTCGTGCCGGAGTTGATCGTCACGACCGACGTGTGCCTGTGCGAGTACACGGCGAACGGCCACTGCGGAATCGTCGAGAAAGAAAGCGGTGAAATACTCAACGACGTGAGCCTTGAGCTCATCGCGCGCACCGCCACTTCGCAGGCCGAGGCGGGCGCCGACATCGTGGCTCCGTCGGACATGATGGACGGGCGGGTCGCGGCCATCCGGGCGGACCTCGACCGCGAGGGGTTCGAGAACACCCCGATCATGGCC
>JBOHBL010000960.1:0-1106 GCA_050698295.1 Rubrobacteraceae bacterium
CTCGAATCGTACGGGATGATGATGAGCGAGCGCGAACTCGGCATCTCGAACGAACACGAGGAGATTTTGCTTCTCGACGATTCGTATGAGGTCGGGACTCCGGTGGAGGAATACTTCCCGGTCGGAGAAACCGTGCTCGACATCGAGGTGACGCCGAACCGCCCCGATCTTTGGGGCATGATCGGCATCGCCAGAGAAATGGCCGCCATCTTCCGCGCGGATTTCCGCATCCCCGAAATCTCTTTCTCGACCGGAGGAAAGCCGACCGGGGAATACACGCTTCGTGTCGAGGACGAAGATTTGTGTCCGAGATACGACCTTCGGAGGGTGTCGGGCGTGAGGGCCGGGGCGAAGGCTCCGTTGAAGATTCGGCGGTGGTTGTACGCCGCCGGGATGCGCTCCATAAGCGCGGTCGTGGACGCGACGAACTTCGTGATGATGGAGAGCGGGCAGCCGGTACACGCCTTCGACGCGAAGAAGATAACGGACGGGATCGTTGTGAGGAGAGCTTATCCGGGGGAGAAGCTCACGCTCATAGACGACTCGGTGCGCGAGCTCGAAGAGGGCATGCTCGTCATCGCCGACGAAGAGCGGGGCCGGGCCATCGCGGGCGTCATGGGCGGCGAGGACTCGGAGGTGGGGGAGGAGGCGGACGACCTCCTCATCGAGGTCGCCAATTTCAACGGAAGGAACGTCCTCGAAACGTCGTCGAAGCTCGGGCTTCGCACCGACGCCTCCGGCCGCTTCGAGCGCGGCCTCGACCCGAACATGGTGGACTTCGCGATGGAGAGGGTCGTGTCCCTCATCTCGGAGTACGCCGGCGGAGAAGTCGCGCCCGACACTTTGAGCGTATATCCGGCTACGGTCTCGCCGTGGCGGGTTTCGATGCGCCTCGACCGCGCGGAACTTTTGCTCGGGATGCCCGTCGAGAAGGACGAAGCCGTCACCATCCTCGAAAAGCTCGGCTGCGAGGTCGAGGAGGACGATGGAGAACTTTCCGCGCTCGTGCCGACGTTTCGGAGGGATCTCGCCCGGGAAGCCGACCTCATCGAGGAGGTCGGGCGTCTCATCGGCCTCGACAAGATCCCCGAGACGCTCCCCGAAAC
>JBOHBL010000961.1:0-9801 GCA_050698295.1 Rubrobacteraceae bacterium
GAGTATATCCTGCGTGCGTTGCAAACCGAGGGGGAGCATCTCGCTGCTTCGGACATGCAGCAACTCCAGGGTTTGTGTGAGCGCATGGACAGCGACGCTTTCCTTCCGCTGCGTTCTGAAGAACTCACCTCGGATACTGGAACGCGCATCGTTCAGTACTGCCAAATCGTAAACGATGCAATTGGCGAAGCTAGAGCCGCGGACATTGCTTCGACAAAGGGACTCAGCTATACGAGAGGACCCGCTTTCTATGGGCATTATTTGCTACTTGCCGGACATCAGTGCCTACTTCACTTCAGCGGAGAATTATGGGGGAGGTTGCGGGCTACCCCGCTATGGCTGCGCGCGTCGATTACGTCCAGTCCAACCCCTGGATCAAGGATGCGCTTGCAAGTCTTGAGCGAGAGCAGCCCTCTCGACTCCTTCCCGCTGGAAGAGACCTCCTGGTTCCGATGAACATGCCAACCGGAGTCGAAAGGCAGGAAGTGGTGTCGGCTGTGTGCAGACAGGTGAAGGAGGTGGCCGATCTGCTGCGTGTTCACGAACCCCGATTGTGAAAGTCCGCGAGATCACCAAACTAATCGAACAGGACGGCTGGCACGTGGTCAGGACGAAGGGCAGCCACCGACAGTTCAAGCACCCCGACAAGTCCGGCCTCGTTACCATTCCCGGTAAGCTGGGGGACGAGCTTGCCGCTGGTACACTGAACAGCATCCTCAAACAAGCGGGGCTGAAGGAGTAGAGCATGAAGTACCTCATCGTCATCGAACCGACGGGCACGGGGTTTTCGGCCTATTCGCCGGATCTGCCGGGCTGCGTTTCGACCGGGACGACTCGCGAACAGGTCGAGCGCAACATGCGCGAGGCTATCGAACTCCACCTCGAAGGCTTGCGCGAGGAGGGATGCCAGATTCCCGAACCGGGTTCCTCCTCGGCGTACGTCGAAATTTCAGCCTGAGCGTTTTCCGCTGAGAGAGAAGCACCCGCCCCATAAATTCCGGAGCCGGTGATCCATTTGGCGCGGCCCGAGGTGAAGTATGCGGCTCCCCATGCGATGTCGTCCGGTTCGCCGATGCCGCCGAGCGGGCGCTATGCAGGAAGGGCGATCGTTCTTTGCGACGCGCGCGGATGTTATCAGATGCGCTCCCGAGGCCCGATGTCCAGCCGGGAAAACTATGCGCTGAAATCGAAGATGGGATATACGATCCACCCGAGTGGAGAGAACGACTCGTATTATTTCGTCAAAACCTTGCCCGGCTAACCGAAGCGGTGCCGAAGAGTTCTCCGCACTCATCATACCGCCGTTCGTCTTTGCTTGCGTATGCACCCGTGTAATACTTTCGATGTGGACTATGGCGGATGGTTTGAATGGGAACGAGGGCAACGAGGGGCATATCGCTCGTCATGGGATAGAGGTTTTCGAGGTGGAGGAGGCTTTGGAGGATCCCGGCTGGTTCGGTGTGCAGGCTTATGACGTTCCGGGTGAGAGTCGAAGGGCGATGGTCGGGGCGACGAGCGCGGGTCGCATCCTGTTCGTGGTCTATACGATGCGCGGCGACAAAGTGAGGCCCATAACCGCCCGCGATGCGGACGACAACGACAAGCGGCGTTACAGAGCGAGGAGGTGAAAAGAATGGCGAAAAAGCTGAAAGAGATAAACAGCCGGGATGAGATCCCCAGCTTCGAGAACGAGGAGGAAGAACACGAATTTTGGGCAAACCACGCCTTGAGCGACGAATTCTGGGAGAACGCGAAGCCCATCCCCGAAGGCGAGCTGCCCCCGCCCCGCCCTCGGAAAACCCCGGTCTCCGTCCGCTTCGACGACGACCTCATAAACCGGTTGAAGACCCTCGCAGCCAAAAAGAGCATCGGCTACCAGAGTTTGCTTCGGCGCTTCGTGGCCGAGAGGCTTTACGAGGAAGAGAAGCGCGAGGGCATGCTGAAATAGGCGACGAAGAAAGCCCCTCTCCGCCGACATCGAGCGGAGAGGGGTTTCGCTCGTTTCTGCGGGGTTATGTGGGGATGCGATCCATGGTGTCCGGGTTCGGGCCGGTACGGCCGTCCTCGCCCCGGTCGAGGGCGGAAATGTTCTCCATGTCGTCCGGGTCGAGCTCGAAGTCGAAAAGATCGAAGTTTTCTTTCATGCGCGAAGGGTTCACCGATTTCGGGAAGACGACGTCGCCGCGCTGCATGTGCCACCGGAGGACGACCTGCGACGGACTCTTTCCGACCTTCTCGGAGACCTTTGCCACCGTGGGGTCTTCGAGAACCTTGCCCTTCGCTATCGGCGACCACGCCTCGGTGACGATGCCGTGTTCTTGCCCATATTCGCGCACCGCTTCGTTCGTGAAGTACGGGTGGACTTCGATCTGGTTTACCGCCGGGACGGTGTCAGTCTCTCCGGCGAGCTTTTCGAGGTGTTCGACCTGAAAGTTCGACACCCCGATGGAGCGGGCGCGACCGTCGCGCTTGAATTCTTCGAGCGTCTTCCACGTGGACACGAAATCGCCGCCATAGAGCGTCGGCAGCGGCCAGTGGATGAGGAAGAGGTCCACATGGTCGAAACCGAGGTCTGAGAGCGTCGCCTCGAAGGCCGTGCGAGCGTCGTCCGGCTCGTGGAAACCGTTGTTTAGCTTGCTCGTGACAAACACGTCGCCCCGGTCGAGGCCGGAGGCGCGTATCGCCTCCCCGACTTCCTTCTCGTTACCGTACATCTCGGCGGCGTCGATGTGGCGGTATCCGACTTCGAGGGCTTCGCTCACGGCCTTCGCAGTATCCTTCGGCTCGATCTGGAACACCCCGAATCCAAGCTGCGGAATGGAATTACCATCATTGAGAGTAATGTTCGGAACTGCGCTCATAGCCATATACTCCTTCATTCGTCGTAAAACACAGAGACACGAACATACCCCGTTCGCCCCGCCTCCGAAACCTCGCATACACGCCGAGCCACTCTCGACGGACGTATACTCACCTTCCGAAAAGGAAGGAGACCCAATTGAAATACGGCTTCATCATCCCGAGCGGAGACCCGCTCACCGTCGCCGACCTCGCCCGCGATGTCGAGGAAGCGGGCTGGGACGGAGCTTTTTACTGGGACGGAATTTGCGTCGGAGCTTTCGATACATACGACCCGTGGGTCGTCATGGCGGCGATGGCGATGAGGACGGAACGTGTCCGCATCGGGGCGATGCTCACACCCCCCGCTCGACGCCGCCCGTGGAAGCTCGCTCGCGAAACGACGACCCTCGACCACCTTTCGAACGGTCGGCTCGTGTTTCCCGTCGGACTCGGCGCGACCGATGATGGAGGTTTCTCGAAGGTCGGGGAGCCGACGGGCAAAAAGGCTCGGGCGGAACTCCTCGACGAGAGCCTGGAAATTTTGACCGGGTTGTGGAGCGGCGAGCCGTTTTCTTTCGAGGGCGAGCATTACGAAGTCGGGGAGATGACTTTTCTGCCGAAGCCCGTTCAAACTCCTCGCGTCCCCATATGGGTGGTCGGGGCGTGGCCGGCGAAGAAGTCCATGAGTCGGGTGCTTCGATACGACGGGATGCTCACGGCGGTCACTTATCGCAGCCCCGGCGAAGTCGCGCCGGAAGATATTCGCGCCATAAAGGAGTACGTCGAGGAGAACCGAGAGGGCGATGCCCCCTTCGACATAATCCGGGAAGGCGAGACGCCCGGCGAGGATCCCGAACGGGCGGTGGATATCGTGAGGCCATACGCCGAGGCCGGGGCGACGTGGTGGATCGAATCCCCATGGACGTTGCCGAACGACACGCTGCGCGAGCGCATCCGCCAGGGGCCGCCGCGCGTCGAATGAGGCGCTCGCCTCTTTCCTTGACAGACCGCCGGAGATCGCCGACCATAACCGCGAGAGCGTAGGGAAAGCGCCGAGAGGAGGACATATGTCTGTCACTGAGAGAATAGGCGAGTTGGTCGTTCATCCGCTGGATCCGCTGAGCGCGGAGGAGATCCGGAACGCAGCCGGGATACTCCGCAGGGAGCAAAACCTCACCGAAACCCACCGCTTCGTCTCCATAACCCTGCGCGAGCCAAAGAAGGAAGAGGTTCTCGCCTTCGGAAATGGAAGCCGCGTCGAGCGCGAGGCGTTCGCTGTCGTCCTCGACAAGTCGGACGGCAATACGTATGAGGCCGTCGTCTCGCTTTCGGAGAGATCGGTCGTCTCGTGGGAGCACATACCCGGCGTCCAGCCGCAGGTGATGCTCGAAGAGTTCTTCGAGTGCGAGGAGATCGTGAAGTCGAGCCCCGAGGTGCAGGAGGCCCTGCGCAAGCGAGGCGTCACCGAGTTCGAGGGCGTGATGGTGGATCCGTGGTCCGCCGGACACTACGGAGATGAACTCGAAGGACGCCTCCTTCGCGCCCTCGTGTGGGTGAAGATGGGCGGCGAGGACGACAACGGCTACGCCCACCCCATCGAGAACCTCATCGTCTACACGGACATGAACCGGAAAAAGGTGGCGAAGGTCGAAGACCACGGCGTCGTGTCCGTTCCACAAGAGCCGGGCAACTACGTCCCGGAGGAAGTGGGGGAGATGCGCGCCGACCTCATGCCCATCGAAATAACGCAGCCCGAGGGCGTCTCTTTCGAGGTCGAGGGCCACGAGGTGCGCTGGCAGAAGTGGCGCTTCCGCATAGGCTTCACGCCACGGGAAGGACTCGTTCTGCATACGGTGAGCTATGAGGACGACGGGAGGGAGCGTTCGATCCTCTATCGCGCCTCGCTCTCGGAGATGGTTGTTCCGTATGGTGACCCTGCGCCGGTGCATCAGAAGAAGAACGCTTTCGACGCGGGCGAGTACAACATCGGGACGCTTGCGAACTCGCTGGAGCTCGGGTGCGATTGCCTCGGGGAGATCCACTACTTCGACGCCGTCCTCTCGGACAACGACGGCGAGCCGTTCGTCATAAGGAACGCGGTGTGCATGCACGAGGAGGACTACGGTCTCCTCTGGAAGCACATGGACTTTCGCACCGAGAGGACGGAGGCGCGCCGAAGCCGTCGCCTCGTCGTCTCGTTCATAGCGACGGTCGGCAACTACGAGTACGGGTTTTTCTGGTATCTCTATCAGGACGGGAACATCGAGTTCGAGGTGAAGCTGACCGGCATCATGTCAACCGGCGTCGCCGAGCCGGGGACGAAGCCGAAGTATGGACAGCTCCTCAACAAAGAGGGCCTGTACGCCCCGATCCACCAGCACGTCTTCAACGTCCGCCTCGACTTCGACATCGACGGCCGGAACAACTCCGTCTACGAAGTGAACACCGAGTCGGAACCGCCGGGACCGGAGAACCCCATCGGCAACGCGTACTTCGCCGAGGCCACCCTCCTCGCCACGGAGTCGGAGGCGCAGCGGCTCATTGACCCGTTCAAGGCGCGCTACTGGAAGGTCGTCAACCCTTCGGTCGAGAACGCCGCCGGAGAGGCGGTCGGCTATAAATTGATACCGCACGGCAACGTCCTCCCCTTCGCGCAGCCGGACGCGAGCGTCATAAAACGCGCGGGCTTCATGATGAAACACTTGTGGGTGACGCCGCATTCCCGACGCGAGATGCACGCCGCCGGAGACTACCCGAACCAGAGAGAGGGCGGCGACGGCCTCCCGAAGTGGACGGAAGAGAATCGCCCCGTCGAGGACACCGACGTGGTCGTCTGGTACACGCTCGGCTCGCACCACGCCGCCCGTCTCGAAGACTGGCCGGTGATGCCCGTCCAGTACGCGGGCTTCATGCTCCAGCCGGCGGGCTTCTTCGACTGCAACCCGGCCCTCGACGTGCCGTCGCCGAAAAACGGACACTGCGATCACTGAAAAGACGGCGAGAGGGCGGTTCGTCCGCCCTCTCATTTCGAGCCGTCAGGAGAAACGCTTCACGCCAGTGTGTCCACCGTGTAGTTCTCGCGCACGGCGCGTCCGTGGAGGACGGATGAGAGCTTGCCTATTTGATCCTCGTAATATCCGTTGTCCTCGCTCACCTGCAAATCGTCCTCCGTCTCCCACAAGGAGATCAAAACGACCTCGTCGTCCTCGGAGTCCGTGAGCGCCAGGAGGCTCTTGAAACCCGGCTGCTCCTTCGCCAGAGGCGCGATCGAGTCCCTGGCGATCTCGATGGCCTCCTCCACCTTGCCCTCCTGCGTGCGGATTGTGGTCATCCTCGCGTACATGATCCTCCTTCACCTCAATGTACCCACTACCACAATTTGTACCATATATGTCAAATTTGGTCAGGGAGCGGGCGAAAACGGGGCAGGGAAATTTCTTCGCTCACGTCCTCGAATTCCACTTCGACTTCCATTCCGACGCGGACATCGTCGTCATCGACTCCGACGAGGCTGCTGACGAGTCGCGGGCCTTCTTCCAGCTCGACGACCACGACGTTGTACGGGACTTCGAAGGCGGGATGGTATTTCTGGTGGACGATGGTATACGTGAAGACCGTTCCGCGCCCCGAAGCCTCGGCCCACTCCGGATCCGGGGCGAGGCACTCGTCGCAGGCGAAGCGTCCGGGAAGCTGGCGGGTTCCGCAGATCGAGCAACGCTGGATCATCAATACGCCTCGCTTCGCCGCCTCGAAGAACGGGCGTGAAAATTCGGTGAGTCGGGGAAGAGGTCTGTCGGTCACGCGGCCGCTCCTATCCCGCCGACTCGCTCGGGCTGAGGACGAGGCACGAATGGAGGTCCATCCTCCCGCCGTTGCCTGTGGCGAGGATGGCGTCGTTATTGGGGATTTGCCTCTCTCCGGCGTGTCCCCGCGCCTGGATGACCGCCTCGGAGATGGATGTCATCCCTTGCATGTAGTAGCCGGAGAGCTGGCCTCCGCCGGTGTTCGTCGGCAACTCGCCGCCGGGCTCGATGTTTCCCTCCGCTATGAACGGCCCTCCTTCGCCCTTCTCGCAGAAGCCGTAGTCTTCGAGCGTCACGAGCGTCACATAAGTGAACGGGTCGTAGAACTCGCAGGCTTCTATGTCGTCGGTCGTGACGCCCGCCATGCCGAAGGCCGTGTCGCGCGCCAGCCTCGCGCCGGTGTCCACCTCGTCTTCGCGGGGGGCGCGGCGCGGGTTTCCGGGGTGCGCCTGTCCCATCCCGAGGACATGGACCGGAGGCTGGCGGAGATCCCTCGCGCGTTCGGCGGAGGTTACGGCGACGGCGATGGCTCCGTTGCACGGCGGGGCGCAGTCGAGGAGGCGGAACGGGTCGACTATCGGGCGCGAGTTCCTGTGGTCTTCGAGCGTGACGGGTTTGCGCATCACGGCGAGCGGGTTCATCTCCGCCCACTTCCGGTTCGAGACGGCGATGGCTCCGAAGTGGGCTTCGCTCGTCCCGTACAGGTGCATGTGCCGTCTCGCCGCGAGCGCGTACGCCGAAGGCGCGCCGAAGAGGCCGTATGCCTCCTCGAAGCCTGAAAGTCCCGTCAACGGCATCGCCTGGGCGAACGCCGCGCCCGCCGAGCGGTCCTCCACGAGGGGCGTGTCCGCGAAGACGCAGACGACCGCGTCCGCCATCCTCGCCTCGACCGCCAGGGTGGCTAGCTGGACGATCTGTCCGGCGGAAGACCCTTCGCCTTCGAGGACGTTAAGGAGGCGAAGGTCCCGAAGTCCGGCGTCTATTTGCAGGCGGAGCCCGATGGCCTCCCCGATGGCGACGGGGCTGCGGTTGATGAGCAGTCCGTCCACGTCGCCTTTTCCCAGGCCCGCGTCATCCAATGCGCGACGTATCGCCTCGACGGCCAGCGTCGGGGCGGAGGCGGTGAACTTCCGGGTCATCTCCGTCATGCCGAGTCCGACTATCGCCGACGCCGCGCGACGGCTCATATCAAAAACGACATCGTTGGGATCTCGACGTAGTTGTTTATGAGCATCACCTTTTTCTGGACCAGCTTGAAGGAGCCGTTCTCCGGGCGCAGGCGGTGGACCGTCCTTCCTGCCCACGTCGTCATGCCGCGCGTCGAGCGATGCTCCATGAGGATGAAGTTCGAGCCCGCGATTATTTCCTCGCCGCCGGCCTCGATCTCCAGGTTCGAGATGAGGCGGCGCATCCTCGACGGGGGGATTTGCGAGTGGCGGTGGCGCGTCTTTAGCTGTTTGACGCGCGTGGATATTCGCGGGCGGTTGTCGTTTATGTACGAAATCTTGCGCTCGCGGTCTATGTCGTCGCCGTTGGCCGGAACCCAGTAGTGGGCGTCGTCGGTCCACAGCGCCTCCCACTCGTCGTAGAGGTGCTCGTCCTGGAGGCGGGCCTCCATGTACACGAACTCCTCGACCCGGCGGTGGAGGTCCGTCTCCTCAAGCATCCCTCATGACCTTTTTGTAGTGGCGCCAGATCGCGCGCTGCGTCGTCTCGTCGGTGTGGTGCGAGACGCGGGAGCCGTCTTCGAGGACCTCTTCTCGGTGCATACCGCGGCTGAGGAGGAGCCACTCCGGCATCCTGGCTTCGAGGCCCTGCTGGTTGCGTTCGTACATCTCCGAGTCGTCGGCGATGAGGGCGCCCGCCGGCCCCATCGCGCCCTCCGTGTTGCGAAGGATGCGCTTGTTCATCTCCGGCGCGCCCCTCAAAAGCACCGGAGTCTGGTACTGGATCGTCTCGTTCACGCTCACCGGCTGGAGGTTGAGGATGTTCATCTCCGCCAGGAAGAGGTTGGGGAAGATCATCACGTGCGGCGGCCCGTCCACGAGCTTTTGATGCGCCTCCTCTTCTCCGTACTTTTCCTCCATCGCCTCGATGTAGTTCGACACCGAGCTTTCCTTCGCGCCGAACCAGGCGAGCTTCTTGCCGAGCTCCCGGTACTCGGGGCGCATGTCGATCTCGGTGTGGCCGCCCCCGAGGTCGCGGACGACGGAGATGCCCTTGTCCTGAAAGACCTCCTCCATCGTGGTGCCTTCCACCGCCTCGAAGAGCGAGCGGTGGACGAAGAGCGGGTGGTAGCCGTCCACCTCGTTCTCGGTCATCATCTTCCAGTTGGCGCGGGTGTAGTGCTTCATCCAGCCCGCCGATATTTCGACTTCCCCCTCCGGCGAGAGGTCGCACAACCGGTCTATCGCTTCGAGGCCATGCTCGCCGAGGTGTTCCTCCAGAGAGATTCCGTCCTCCGCCATCCGCCCGAAGACGAAGCCCCGGTATGAGGCGCGGCGGGCCTTCCCGAGTCCGAACTCCTCTTTGTTCAGGCTCCCGTCGTAGCCGCCGCGGTAGGGCGCGCCGGTCAGGTCGCCGTTGTTTTTGAAGGTCCATCCGTGGTACGGGCAGCGGAAGTGGCTTGAGTTGCCGCTCTCGGAGTGGCAGAGCTGGTTGGCGCGGTGGGCGCAGCGGTTGAGGAGGAGGTGGACTCCGCCGTTCTTGCCGCGGGTCATGATCACGGGCTGGAGCCCGATCTTCTTCAGATGATAGTCGCCGGACTCGGGGACTTCGCTCTCGTGTCCGACGTAGACCCACTCCCGATGGAAGATGCGTTCCAGCTCCTCCTCGAAGATGCGCGGGTCGTAATACAGAGAACCGTGCACCCGGTCGTCCAGGATCCGCTTCTCGTAGTCCGTCCCCGTGATGATGTCGGCGGTCATAGGCAACCCTTCCCTGGCTTGCAGCGACTTATACCCGCAAAGCCCCCGCGCGTCAACGCGCCCGTTCGCCATAGCCGAACATCATAGTTGACATTCCCGAACGACTATAGGATATTCGACCGCACAAGAAGCCAAGCAACGGGGAAAAGGACGACCATGATGCTTCCACGAGACTTCATCTCGCGCTGCGCCCGCAGCTTCCCGAGGAAAGCAGCCTACATAGACGGCGG
>JBOHBL010000962.1:0-5015 GCA_050698295.1 Rubrobacteraceae bacterium
TGGTATGCCCACCCGCAATCCCCCCGCCCCGCACCAGAAGCGGAAATTTTCCTTCCTCCCCCGCGTACCCGACATCGCCCCCGAGACGCCGCATCGCCTCCACGAGATCCGCTACCGGCCGCTCCCGCATCCTCGGCGCTCCATCCACCCTGTGCGATCCCCCACCCAACGCCAGCATCGGCGGCAAAAACCTCGCCACAGTCCCCGCGTTCCCCACGAAGACCTCGATGTCGCTTTTGGGTATTATGCCTCTTTGTCCGGTAAGGCGGACTTTGTTTTCTTCCGCTTCCACTTTGAAGCCGAGATCGGCGAGGGACTTCATGAGCCAGAAGGAGTCGTCGGAGAAGAGCGGGTTGTGGAGGGTTGACTCTCCGTCGGCGAGGGCGGAAATTATGAGGGCGCGGTTGGTGACGGATTTCGAGCCGGGGACCGTGATATCGGCGTCCGGCGGGGAGGCGAGGGGCTCTATCTCGAACTCTTTCGGGAACTCGCCGCGCGCGTCTGAAACGTTGAAGTCCTCGCCGGGGACGCCGCGGAGTCGCCTCACCTCAACGCCTCCAGTTCGTTTTTCGTCAGTGGACGGTGGGTTCCGGGGGCCAGGTCTCCGAGTTCTACAGGACCGATCCGGACGCGCTTCAGGGAGAGGAGCTCGAGGCCGACGGCGGCGCATGCCCGGCGTATTATGCGGTTACGACCCTCGTGGATGGCGAGTCGGAGGGTCGTTTCGGTCTTGGTCCGCTCTGTTTCGTCGAGTTTCGGAGGGAGCATCGGGCCGTCTTCGAGGTCGGGGCCCGCGGCGAGGGCGGCGAGGGGGGCGTCCGAGGGTGGAGTCTTCACCGTCAGTTCGTACTCCTTCTCGACTTCGCGCGACGGGTGGGTGACGCGGTGCGCGAAAACTCCGTCGTTCGTCAGGAGCAGAAGCCCCGTCGTCTCGAAGTCGAGGCGTCCGGCGGGGACGAGGCCGGGGAGGTCGGGCATGAGGTCGGCGACCGTCCTGCGTCCGCGGTCGTCGCTCATCGTCGTGAGGTGTCCGGCGGGCTTGTTGAGCGCGAGGTATGCGTGATTTTTGGGGAGAGCGACCACGTTCCCGTCGAGGCGGACTTCGTCGTTTTCGGAGACCTTCGCGCCCAGTGCGACGGGCTCGCCGTTCACGGTGACGCGACCGGCGGAGATGAGGTCTTCGGCCTTCCGGCGCGAAGGGGCGGCGCCGGAGCGGGCGAGGAAGGCTTGAAGGCGCACTAAGCAGGTCCTTCCGGGTCCTCGCCGGAAGGAGAGACGACGCGCTCGCGGACGCGCTCCAGCTCGTCCTCGCTCACGAGGGAATCGAGGGGAGGGAAGTCCTCGCGGCTCGAAGCTCCGGAGGCTATAAAGAAGTCTTCCGTGAGGTCCAGAAGGGCTGGAGCGCCGGCGTCGGAGTCCGATTCGGCGAGCAGTCCGCGTTCGATCAGGCCGCGGCAAACAGCATCGGAGTTCACCCCGCGCGCCCTGGATATTCCGGCCCGCGTCATCGGCCCGAGGTACAGGACGCACGACAATACCTCGTGGGCCGCCGCCGAGAGCGGCGAAGGTCGGGCTTCTTTACGAAAACGCTCGACCACGCTGGAGCATTCGGGGCTCGTGGCGAGCTGGTGCCCTCCCGCGACCCGCCGAAGCACGATGCCGGAGTTTTCAGGCGAATACTTCTCCCCGAGCGACAAAAGAGCATCCTCGATCTCCTCCTCCGGACGCTCCGTCACGCCGGCGAGCATCCGCAGCGGCACGGGACGCCCGCTGACGAGGAGTATCGCCTCGATCTCCCGTACAGCGGAACTCACGCCGCTCCCTTCGCCGGATGGGAAACGCGCCGGTGGATGTTCCGCGGGCGCGAAAGCCTCCCCCCACTCCCCGCGCTTCACGTCGAAGGCTCCAGCGTGAGCGGGCCTAGAGGCTCGGATTGGAGGAGCTTCAGGCGATCTTCGTGCGCGAGGGAGAGCGCGGCGGCGAAGGTCACGGCGGAGTGGAGCCGGTCCATGTCGCGGGTGAGTTCCTCATAGGAAATCGGGCCGCGAGCCAGAGAACCTCGGATGAGCGCCGCGAGTTGTTGAATCGTGACCGTGATCGGGCCGAGGTGTCGCACCGAAGGTTCTTCGAGGCGCGAAAAGACGCGCTTCGCGGAGAGCATGACCCTCTTCGGGTCGATCCGCAGCTTCCCTGGACGCGGCTTCAGTTCGTGTCCCGAAGAGAAATGTCCGGCGTTCTCCTCAAAACGCTTTTTCAGCGCCTCCGCGCCCCGGCGGACTTTCAGGTAGAAAGAAAGCCGCTCGGCGAGTTCCTCGGGGGAGATGGCGTCCTCCTCGTCGGGTTCCGGGTCGAGCAGCGGCGAGAGGGTGCGGCTCTTGAGCAGGATCAGGGACGATGCCGAGCTTGCGAAATCGGTGTCGCGTTCGAGGGCGTCCGGGGAAGCGAGGTCGCGGGCCTGGAGGTAGAGGGATATCAGCTCTTTCAAAGGGACCTCGAAGATATCGACTTCGTCCTTGAGGATGAGGGCGAGAAGCCACTCGTAGGGGCCTGAGTACACGTCCAGCTCGACGGTGAAGTTCGACAGGGCGCGTCCGGGTGAACCTTCGATCATCTTACCTCCGCATGCAGCGGCAGAACGGAGGAGATCGGGTTGTACTCCGTCCCGGTCTCGCGGGCGAGCACGGGGTCCACGACCCGTCCCTCGGCTATGGCGACGCCGCGAGAAAATCCGGCGTCGGAGTTGAGGGCGTCGGCGAGGCCCAGGCCGGCGAGCTTGCGGACGTACGGCAGGAGCGCGTTCGAGAGGGCGCGCGTCGCGGTGACGGGGACGGAGGCCGGGACGTTCTTGACGCAGTAGTGGATAACGCCGTGTTCGGTGAAGACGGGGGCTTCCAGCGTCGTCGGGCGGGAGGTCGCGACGCATCCGCCCTCGTCCACGTCGACGTCCACGATCACCGCCCCATCCTCCATCTCTTCGACCGTCTCCCGGGTGACGAGGGCGGGAGTTCGAGAGCTCACGACGAGGACGGCCCCGATCAGGAGGTCCGCCCGAAGCGCGGCTTCTCTTATCCCCATGCTGCTCGCCGCGCGCGTCGTGACGTTGCGAAGCCGCCTGCCTTCGAGACTCCGCAGCCGGTCGAGGTCGCGGTCTATGACCGTCACCTCGGCCCCGAGACCGCTCGCGACCCTCGCCGCCGCCGACCCGACGATCCCCGCGCCCAGGACGACGACGCGTCCCGGTCTCACGCCGACCGCGCCGCCGAGCAGGATGCCCCGTCCGCCGGATTGCCGTTGCAAATAATGGGCCCCGATCTGGGGCACGAGGCGGCCCGCGATCTCGCTCATCGGCGTGAGCAGCGGAAGCCGCCCTTTATCGTCCCGGATCGACTCAGCCGCGAACGCGACGCAGCGAGAAGAGATCAAAGCCTCCATCAACTCCGGATTGACCGGCAAAGCGAGGAACGAAAGAACGACGTGGTCTTCTTTGAGATGCCCGTACTCCTCTTCCGTCGGCCCGTAAACCTTGACGACGAGTTCGGAGTCGGCGTAGACCTTCTCGGCCTCCTCCACGACGACGGCCCCGGCCTGCCGGTACTGCTCGTCGGAGAGGCTCGACTGCTCTCCGGCCCCGGCTTCGACGGTCACCCGGTGCCCGGCGCGGGCGAGCTCGTGGACGGCCTCGGGCGCGAGGGCGACCCGGCTCTCCCCCGCCACGCGCTCCCTGACTACCCCGATCCTCATGAAGCCCCACCCCCGAGCGCGAGCCACACCGCCGCCGCGGCCGCGTCGAAGAAGACTTTGTCGTCTGCGTACTTTCTTCCCATGCTCTCGAAGGTTAACCCGAACTCCTCCTCCAATCCAGCCGCCCCGAACGAGACCGGAATATACGAATGCCGATCCGGCAACCCTTCGAGGGAAGTTTTTTGGAGCGCGCCCTCCGGCAACGCGACCCGGCACTCCCCGAGCGCGGCCTCCAGCACGGAGCGGGTGTGATGCGAAACCCCGAAATGCCTCTGGCGCTCGTCCGCGAACGAAATGCGGGGGGCGAGCACCGGCTCCGCGCCGAGGGCGTACGCGGCGTTCAGCGAGACGGCCGCGGACATCCCGCCGTGTCCGTACCTCGCCGCCGTCCCGACGATGCCGGGCCCGATCCCGACGAGGATGATGTCCGCGCCCCCCGCCATCAGCAACGCCGAATAGATACTCGGAGCCTCGACATCCCCCCCGAAACAGTTTCCCGACGAAACGACGGAGCCGAGGAGCCCCTTCTCCTTCAACTCCGCGACCGAACGCGAGAGACCCACCGGCAGCGCCCCGCCCTCTCCCCACACGAACGCGACCCGGCACCCAGGGCGCAAAGCCGCCACCGCCGAACAAGCGACCGCCAGATGCGAATGGAGCGGCAACACGACGACGGGAACGTCCGACAGACTCTCGGCCTGCTCTCCGGCCCGCGCCGGAAATTGCACCGGCGTGTACGGCAGCTTGACGAAGTGGTCGCGGTTCTCCGGCTCGTTCCCGCCGCCTCCCGGCAAAACGAACGCCGCGCCCCCGGTCCCAAGCCCCATCTCGATGCCGACGGTGTTCGCGAGCGCGACCTCGCCAACCACCGGCGACTCGCCAAGCTCCAAATAGAAAACGCCGGGATGTTCCTCACCAGCGAGCGGCCCTTCGAGGATGCGGAGAGTCGCTTCGCCGATCCCAAAGTTCACCGAAAGCACCTCGACGCGCCGGATGACCGTCAAACGACCTCCCACGCCGGATGGTCCCTCAAAAACTCGGCGAGTTCCCCGCCTCGATCCCCGATCCAGACATCCCCTTCCGGCGCGGGCGTCCACAACTCTTCGGTCCACGCCTCGAAGCCAGCCTCCGCGAGGTCTCGCAAAAGAGAGGAAACGACGGCGGGGCGAGCCGCACGAGAAGCGAACTCCCTTCGCGCCTCCATTTCGAGGACCGCGTCAATGAGTACCGAAATCTCAGAGATACGGCGCATCACGCCCTCGACCGCTCGCCCC
>JBOHBL010000963.1:0-1519 GCA_050698295.1 Rubrobacteraceae bacterium
GGCTTATGGAAGACGTCGTAGAGCCCTCCGACGAGACCTGGGCGCTCCTCTACGGCGAGGCCGAGCGCATGAGACGGCTCGTGGACGACCTTCGCCGGCTTTCCCAGGCCGAGGCGAGACAGCTCGACCTCCACACGGCGGCCGTCCGCCCCGGCGAAGTGGTCCGGATCGCCACGGAACGCATGGCCCCGCTCTTCGACGAGAAGGGCGCGGACCTTGCGAGCACAGCGCCGGAGGACCTGCCGCAAGTCTTCGCGGACAGCGACCGGGTCGTGCAGGTCCTGACCAACCTGCTCGGTAACGCCCTGCGTCACACGCCAAAAGGGGGACGGGTCTCAGTCGATACGGTGGTCCGGGGAGATTCAGTAGTCTTCGGGGTCGAAGATACCGGGGAGGGCATTGATTCCGAGCACCTGCCGCACGTCTTCGAACGGTTCTACAGAGCCGAGAAGTCTCGCTCTCGGAGCGAAGCTCGCGGCGGCTCGGGGTTGGGGCTCGCCATCTCGAAGGCGCTCGTCGAAGCCATGGGCGGGAGCGTGCGCGCCGAGAGTCCCGGCGCGGGCAAGGGAGCCAGGTTCTCCTTCTCGTTGCCTGTCGCTGACAGATAATCCCGTAGCCCTGAAAACTTGATCTAATCTTGATCTTCACCAGACCCGTGCTTGATGCCGCCCCCTTATCCTTTGAACGTTGTCGAAAACTAGAAGGAGACGTTTGACCATGATGGATGGAATGATGAACGGCGGGGGCTGGCTATGGATGCTGCTGCCGCTACTATTCTGGGGCGGGCTAATCGCCTTCGCGGTATGGGCCTTTATGAGGATCTTCCCAAACCGGGGCGGTAGCGACCGGGTCTCCGGCCACCGCGAAGACGGCGCCGAGGAGATATTGCAAAAGCGCTTCGCCCGCGGCGAGATAGACGCCGAAGAGTACGAGAGGTCTCTAGAAGTCTTGAAAGATCGTGAGAACGCCACGAAAGGTGGTATCTAGGGATGCACAAGTACAGGTATTTTCTCGCCGGCCTCGCCGTCGTCACCCTCTTCGTCGCGGGCATCGGCTTCACCTCGGCGGCCGTACAGGCCGGTTCGAGGATGAGCGGAAACGAAACGGGCTCGATGATGTCCATGATGGATGGTGGCATGATGGGCGGGGGCGGCATGGGTTCCATGATGGGCGGTGGCAATATGCAGCCGATGGGTTCCTTCGACGAGGACAAGCCCTTCGACCTGCAGTTCATCGACCAGATGATCATGCACCACGAGGGCGCGATCATGTCTTCAGAGCACATGATCTCCGACTCGAAGCGGCCCGAGTTGCGTAAGCTTGCCGATAACATCCAGAAGAGCCAGTCCGAGCAGATAGATCAGATGCAAACGTGGCGCGACGAATGGTACCCCGACGCCACTCAGACCTCCGGGATGGGCGGCGGGATGATGGGCGGCTCCATGCAGAAGATGATGGGCGGATCGATGCAGGAGATGATGGGCGGTGATGCTACCGACGAGATGTTTCTGCGCATGAT
>JBOHBL010000964.1:0-1333 GCA_050698295.1 Rubrobacteraceae bacterium
CGGCACAGCAGTCCGCGAGTCTTCCCGGTGGCGTGGCAGTGATCCACGACAAGCCTGAAGTGTCCGGGCGGTGCGCCGCAAAGAGCGCACTTACCGTCCTGGGTTTCGAGGAGGGCGATGTAATCGGCGGCGAACAGATTGTGCCAGCCCTTTCGCCGTCCGGTGGCGAGCGTTACGCACAGGCCGCAGCGAGCCGACCTGCCGCTCGCACCGAGCTTGGCTTTGTAGAACTCTCCGACGGGCTTCGCCTCACCGCACACGGTACAGGTCTTGAGGCCGTCCGGGCGGGGCGCGTTTCGTTTTGCCGCCTCCTTAGCGGCAGTTCTCGGCTTGTTGAGACATTCCTTGCAGTGGGAGCTAAAGCCGCCCGTGCGCGTAGGACTTTCGTAGAACTTGCTCACGTGTTTGTCCATCTTGCACGTCGGACAGCGTTTGGTGGCTGCGGGATCGGCGAGGACGTGGACGTAGAACGCTTCGGTGTAATAAGCCAGGTTTCGCGCACGATAGCGGGCGTTGGTACTACGACGGCGCTCTTCGTGGGTAAGATTGGTACCGCTCAAGAGGATTCCTCTCTTGGGGCGCGCCTCGGGGGACTGCCATCCCGCCGGGGCATTTTCGCATCTTCTTATCCAGTAATTATATGGTATTTGCAGGACAAATTCTATACGAGCCGTCCTGCTACAAGCATAGAAAGGAATGTCGCTAATGAGCGATGAGATTCTCAGATATGCCGAGCTTACGGAAGAAACGGAGTTCGCCCAGGAACCGCCGCCCGCCGCCGGTTCCGGCATCTACCTGGACATTGCCTCGACTTCGCTCGACGTTCCCTCGGAGACCGACGGGATAACCGAGAGCGCGTTCGGCCGGGCGGCGAGGAAGAAGTACGCCGGTTGGTACAGCCCCGAGGGCAACATCGTCTACCAGACGAACATCCGGACCATCATCCACCTCTTCAAGTGGGCTTTGGGCGGCTACGCCTTCACCGCCGGCGCGGCGGCGGTGGCCGGACCCCCGGCGGTCCCGGCGCAACCAAACATCCACGAGGCGTGGGGTTCCGACGACAGGACGATAGATTCCTTCCTCGCCCGGATGGGCAAGGATCAGTTCGAGCACATGTTCCGAGGATGCGTGATCTCCTCGATCGAACTCGAGGTCGAGGACGAGGTGGTCCAGCTCACCGTCGAGGTCGCGACTCGCATTGACGCGAGGCAGCCCCTGCAGTCCAAGAGCGCGGTCTTCCAGGCGCTCCCCTCTGAGAAGGACATCCCGTTCCACCACGTCAACGCCTCGATCTCCGGAGTTCTCCAGCAGCGCAAGATGAAGAGCCTCACGC
>JBOHBL010000965.1:0-3485 GCA_050698295.1 Rubrobacteraceae bacterium
CGTGGCGAACGACCCCGATGCCGGGGTCGTTCGTGAGAACCCGCTCCGCTCTCATCGCCCCTTCTTCTGGACCGTCCACGACGACGTGCGCCCCGGCGTGGATGGACTTGCCGATGCCGACCCCGCCGCCGTGGTGGACCGCCACCCAGCTCGCCCCGCCCGCGGTGGCGAGGAGGGCGTTCAGGATCGGCCAGTCGGCGATGGCGTCCGAGCCGTCCTTCATGGACTCGGTCTCGCGGTACGGCGAGGCGACGCTTCCGGTGTCGAGGTGGTCGCGCCCGATGACGATGGGCGCGGAGATGGTTCCGTCGGCGACGAGCTCGTTGAAGCGCAGCCCGGCCTTGTGCCTCTCCCCCGCTCCGAGCCAGCAGATGCGCGAGGGGAGTCCCTGGAAGTGGACCTTCTCGCGGGCTTGTCCGATCCATCGCGTGAGGCGTTCGTTGTGCGGGAAGAGGTCGAGGATCGCCTCGTCGGTCGCGGCGATGTCGTCCGCCTCTCCCGAAAGCGCCGCCCACCGGAACGGCCCTTTGCCTTCACAGAAAAGCGGACGTACATAAGCCGGGACGAACCCCGGATAGGAAAAAGCGTCCGCGAAGCCGCCGAGCTTCGCCTCGCCCCGCAAATTATTTCCGTAGTCGAAGGTCTCCGAGCCGCGCTCCATGAACCCGACCATCGCCCGGCAATGGCGGGCCATCGAGTCCCGCGCCTCGGAGACGTAGCGTTCGGGGTCGCCCTCGCGCAGTTCGGCGGCCTCGTCGAGCGAGTATCCACTCGGGATGTACCCTCCGAGCGGGTCGTGGGCGGAGGTTTGATCGGTGACCGCGTCCGGCGCGAAGCCTCGTTCGAGAAGCGCCGGAAACACGTCGGCGGCGTTGCCGGGTACTCCGATGGAGATTGCCTCGCCGTTTCGTTTCGCTTCCTCGGCTCGCTTTATGGCTTCATCGAGGTCGTCTATGCGTTCGTCGAGGTATTTGTGGCGCACCCGGCGGTCTATGCGGTCGGGGTCCACTTCGACGCAGAGGGCGACGCCTTCGTTCATCGTTATGGCGAGCGGCTGCGCCCCGCCCATCCCGCCGAGTCCGGCGGTGAGGGAGATCGTGCCTTCCAGAGAACCGCCGAACTTCTGCTCGCCGATGGCGGCGAAGGTCTCGTAGGTTCCTTGAAGGATGCCTTGTGTCCCGATATAGATCCACGACCCGGCGGTCATCTGTCCGTACATCGTGAGTCCGGCTTTCTCAAGCTCGCGGAACGTCTCCCAGTCGGCCCAGTCCGGGACGAGCAGCGAGTTTGCGATGAGGACGCGCGGCGCCCACGGATTCGTGCGGAACACCGCGACGGGCTTGCCCGACTGGACGAGCATCGTCTCGTCGTCGTCGAGGGACTGGAGGGTGGAGACCATCGCCCAGAAGCTCTCCCAGTTTCGGGCGGCCTTTCCGGTTCCGCCGTAGACGACGAGGTCTTCGGGACGCTCGGCGACTTCGGGGTCGAGGTTGTTCATGAGCATCCGCATCGCGGCTTCCTGCGGCCAGCTTTTGCAGGATATTTCCGTTCCGCGAGGGGCGCGGATCGTGGTTTTGTCGGTCATTGTTTTGCTCCTCTGCTTTCGATTGGGTTCGCTGTTTCATACGAGTCCGGCTGATCGCCCTCGCGTTTCCCGAGAAACCATCCATACGTAGAGACGTAGCATGCTACGTCTCTACAACGGAGGACGCGCCCCGAACGCACTTCTCTTTCACCAGGCTTGGCGTCGAAGTTTGCCGATAGGTTCGCGTCAGAATGAAGGATAATTCTCACCATCTCCCGGACTCCTTTCGGAGAAGCTCTGGCAGGAATGCCGCGAGGACTTTCAGGGCGCTCTCGACGTCTTTCCAGTCCACGCTTTCCTCCGGCGCGTGGCTGACGCCGTTGGTGGAGGGCGTGAAGAAGAGGGCCGCCGGGACTCGTTCGGCGAGATGCTGCGCGTCGTGGCCGGCGAAGCTCACGCATCGGGTGGCCGGCAAGCCGAAGTCCCGGCAGATGGACTCCGCTAGCTCCGTCAGCCTGCTGTCGAGCTCGACAGGTTTCGCGAACGAGAGCGTTTGCGTGGAGAGTTCGACGCCCCGCTTCGCGGACGCGGATTCGCTTCCGGCGAATAGCTCGGAGACGACGTACTCGGCTTCTTCGGCGACGGCGGCGCGAAGGTCCACGCCCAGGTCCACCTCGCCCGGGATGGCGGTCAGGGAGTTCGGATGGACCTCCGCCGTACTCGCCGTGACCACGGTGGAGTCCGCTTCATGCGTGAGGCGTTCGGCGAGCAGGATCGTCTCGGCGGCGGCGCAAAGGGCGTCGCGGCGGTCCTCGATCGGGGTCTCTCCCGAATGGGATGTCACCCCGGAGAAGCGAAGTTTGTAGCGCATCGGGCCGGCTATGGTCGTCGCTATGCCGAGCAAGGCATGCTTTTTCTTGAGATCCCGGCGTTGCTCGATATGAACCTCCGCGTGCCCCGCGAGCCTCGAAAGCGGACTCGATCCCTCCACACCCGGAATATCCGAGAGGAGAGGAAGGAATCCGGCCCGCGCCTCGAAGACCGACGTTCCTTCCGAGTCCCGGATTTCCTTCAGATCCCCGTCCGTGAGTTTCCCGACGAGCGAACGGGATCCCAGCGTCCCCGCGCCGAAGCGGGCGCCTTCCTCGGCGGCGCACACGAGTACTCCGAAGGGGCCGGAGAGGCTTTCGGCGGCTTCGATGGCGAGGACGGTTCCGAGCGCGCCGTCGTGGCGTCCGCCGTTCGGGACGGTGTCCACGTGGGAGCCGGACGTGACGAATGGTTCGTCGCCGGGCGGAATGCCCCACAGGTTCCCGAAAGCGTCGAGGCGCGCGAGGAGTCCGGCGGCCTTGATCCACTCCGCGACAAGGAGCATCGCCCGTGCTTCTTCCGGAGAATACGCGAGCCTTCTCGCCCCGCCGCCGGGGTCCGGGGCGAGGGTGAAAAGCTCCTCCACGCGGCTTTGTACGCGCCGAATATCCAAGTCAGGTTTTCTCCATATCCCGGTGTGGCACGTTCTTCCTCAAATCAATTCCTCCTTCAGCGCCAGTTCCGTGGCTTTGTCGAGGTCTTCGGTGAGATGGCGATCCGCCATTTCGGACGAGAGGAGGCGGGCGGCGACGTCGAACGATTTCCTCGCTCCGCGTCCCGAGGGAGGCTCTCCGCGCATCCGGATGGCCCGAACGGCGGTCACGAGTTCAGTTCCGGCGACGACGGAGAGGAGGTGGACGGCTCTCGTGGTCTGCCGGGCGGATAGGGCGGCGAGGCTGGCGTGGTTTTCTATCCCCTGGGAGACGAACGCGGCGCTGTGGGCGGCGGTCGGCGCGGCGAGGAGGCGAAGTTCCCCGACGGCGGAGTTCGTGGTGTATTCGAGCGCCATGACGCCCGAGTCGGGGCCGGGGTTCTCGGCGAGGAAGGGCGTGAGGCCGGTGTTCTCCGGCGACATGAGGGCCGAGACGCG
>JBOHBL010000966.1:0-1812 GCA_050698295.1 Rubrobacteraceae bacterium
GTCCAGACCTGTGCCCACCGACAGCGAGCGCGTCTTCGCCATCTCCAGGTTCGAGTTCGCAAGCGCCCGCGCCTTGTCGTAGTTGCCGCTCGTGGTCGCCGAGCGAAGGCCCGTGTCGAACATAGCGACCATCGGGATGATCGCGACGGTGAGGATGACGATGGCCGCGAGGACCTCCACCAGCGAGTAGCCGGACTCGGTGTTTGCCTTCTCAGTCAATCCTGACCCTCGATGTCTGGGTATTGAAGGTGATGCAGCGCGTCGGGTCGCCGTCCACGGTCACCTGCAACCTGGGTACGCCCGTTGGAGTACTCATGGGGCAGTCGTCTGTCACGCCGGCGACCGACCCTAGCGTGCCGGGCGTCGATGCCGAGCCCTCGGCGGCGAGCCGGATCGAGACCGCGTCGCCTGCGACCGGCGCGAGGAGGTTGGGGGAGGTCAGCGTGACGTTGTCGGGTAGGCTTCGCCGGTCTTCGGTCTCGCCGGAAGCGGTCGGACGGATGAGACAGTAGTCCGCCGTCGCGCCGTTGCAGTCAACAGACGTCCCGTCGCTCCTGAATTCCACCCGCGTCTCGCCCAGCCGGTTCGTTGCGGCGCTGTGCGCTAGCCGCAAATCCGCCACGACCTGATTTGTGGCCGACTCCACGTTGCGACCCTCCACGACGCCCCACCAACTCGGTATCGCTATCGCCGCGAGGATGCCGAGCAGGATGATGACGATCATCAGCTCCGGCAGCGTGAAGCCCCGGTCGTCTTTGGTGGACTTCGAGAGTTTTTTTATGGCGGAGGCGACGAGGCGGGAGACTTTTCGCTGGGAGAGGCCGAGCTTTTTGCCGATCTCGGTCTGCGTGAGGTCTTTGTAGAAGAAGAGGTGGATGACTTCTTTTTGTATTTCGGAGAGGGTCTCCATCGCCTGCTCCAGCCAGATGCGGTCTTCTATCGGGAGCGAAAACGTCTCGGGCTGGAGGTTCTTTATCGCGGAGAGGTCCGCGTCTTCGTCGTGGGCCTCGTCCAGCGATTTCACGTCGGTGTGGAGGTAGAGCTTCATCAATTCGTTGATGCCCTCCGGCGCGACGTTTGCTTCCCTGGCTATTTCTTCGGCCAATGGCGGACGGTCCAGCTCGACCATGAGGCTCGCCGTGGCTTGCGACACTTTCGCGTACAGGCCCCGCGCCCAGCGGGGCTTCTTGATGAGATCCGCGTCGCGGAGGTAGTTTCTCAGCTCGCCTTCCATCATCGAGTGGGCGTACGAGGAGAACTTCGCCGGGGAGTCTTCGTCGTGGTTGTTCACCGCCTTCATCAGGCCGACATGTCCGACCTGGAGGAGATCCTCGTACGGCTCGCCGGAGGAATAGCGGTACCGGCGCGCGATGCTTTTCAGGAGCGGGCCATGCATCGCGAACAGGCGTTCGAGGGCGCGCCTGTCTCCCCGCTCGCGGTATGCGTGGAGCAAGGCTTCCGCCCGGTCCCTCGGTCTCGTCGTGAAACCCCTCATGGTTAGTGTTATCGGAACGTTCGACGAATACCTTTAATCGCGTGGGTCGCTTCGCGGGCGGCTTCGCCGCCGGAGGAGTGGAGGAGGTGGAGGAGTGGAGGAGTCGGAAAGACGATTGCCACTTTTCAGAGTGTGGCGAAGTGGTTGTTCGCGGTGTTACGATGAGGAGCGGAAGCGGGGTGAATCGAGGAGTTGTTTTTCGACTCGCGACTCCTCCATTCCTCCACTCCTCCGTTTTTCGGTTTTTCAGTTCCAAAGGAGTTGGTGGTGGGCGCTGGCCGGACGGTTCGCTCTTATCGGGATTTGCGGGTTTGGGC
>JBOHBL010000967.1:0-5318 GCA_050698295.1 Rubrobacteraceae bacterium
AACGAGGACGGACGCGGCAAGTCCATCTGGGACACTTTCTCCCACACGCCGGGTAAAACATATCGCGGCGACACCGGCGACATCGCCTGCGATCACTACCACCGCCTCGAAGAGGACCTCGACCTCATGGCGGAGCTTGGTTTGAAAGCCTACCGCTTCTCCGTCGCGTGGCCGAGGATACAGCCGGAGGGAAGCGGACAGGTGAACCGGAATGGGCTGGATTTCTACCGGCGGCTGGTCGAAGGACTCCGGGAGCGGAACATCGAGCCGATGCTCACGCTTTACCACTGGGACCTTCCGCAAGCATTGGAGGATCGAGGCGGATGGACGAGCCGCGAAACGAGCGAACGCTTCGCCGATTATGCCGATATCGTTTACGAGGCGCTCTCTGACTCCGTGCCGTTCTGGATCACACTGAACGAACCCTGGGTTTCCTCGTGGCTCGGTCACGAGGCTGGAGTCCACGCGCCGGGAAGAAAGAGCGCGTCCGAGGCTCTCCTTGCGACCCACCATCTCCTCCTCGGACACGGTCTCGCGATGGAGAGAATGAAGAGCGCCAACCGCGAAGACAACCAACTCGGCATAACGCTCAACCTCTCGCCGATTCGTCCTTCGAGGGAGAAAGACGAGGACGCCGCGAAGCTCGTGGACGGCAACGCCAACCGGCTCTACCTCGACCCGCTCTTCCAGGGCGAGTACCCGAAGGATATGGTCGAACACTATCGTGAAGCGAGCGACTTTTCCTTCGTCGAAGATGGAGACTTGGAGAAGATATCGTCTCCCATAGACTTCCTCGGCGTCAATTTCTACATGCGACATACTGTGAGGGAGGATGGCTTGCCCGGAGCGAGATTCCCGAGCGTCGGGGCGAGGATCGTGATCCCCCACGACGCGCAAAGGACCGCTATGGGCTGGCCCGTCGAGCCGGATGGATTGACTGAGCTTCTCGTCCGGGTGAACGAGGATTATGGTCCGATTCCCATATACATAACCGAAAACGGCATCGCCGTCCACGACTATCCCGGCCCCGAAGGGACAGTGAACGACGTGGAGCGGATTGAGTACCTCGACTCGCATTTCCGCGCCGCCCGCGAAGCGATGGATCGCGGGGTGGACCTCCGGGGCTACATGGTGTGGTCGCTCCTCGACAACTTCGAGTGGGCCGAAGGGTACTCGAAGCGCTTCGGCCTCGTCTACGTGGACTACCCGACAGGCAAACGCATCCCGAAGGCGAGCGGTGGATGGTACCAGGACATCATCCTGAGAAATAGCCTGACTTGAAGCAACGTAACCGACGCATGAACATTCCGGGCTGGAGCGGTTAGCCGACCGGCGCGGTCCGTCTCTTGCGGACCGTCTCAGCGAGTTCTCGAAGAACCGGCGCGGTCATCTCCCATCCCATGCACGAGTCGGTGATGCTCTGGCCGTGGATGAGGTCGGAAGGGTCTTCGAGTTTCTGGGCGCCGTCCACCAGGAAGCTTTCCAGCATGAGTCCGACGATGCCTCTTTCCCCCTTCGATATCTGCCCGGCGACATCGCGAGCCACCGTCGGCTGGTTTCTGTAGTCCTTGCCGCTGTTGGCGTGGCTCGCGTCGATCATGAGCCGGGGCGGAAGACCGGCGTTTGCGAGGGCGTCGAGGGTGTTGCGGACGTCCTCCGCGTGGTAGTTCGGGCCGTTGTTCCCGCCGCGCAGGATGACGTGGCAGTCCGGGTTTCCTTTGGTGGTGACGATCCCCGCGAGTCCCTGTTCGGTGACGCCGAGGAAGCTGTGGGGGCGGGTGGCCGAGCCTACGGCGTCTATGGCGATCTGGACTCCTCCCCCCGTGCCGTTTTTGAAGCCGACCGGCATCGAGAGCCCCGAGGCGAGCTGGCGGTGGACCTGGCTCTCGGTCGTGCGCGCTCCGATGGCGGCCCACGTCAGGGCGTCGGCGAAGAACTGGGGCGATATCGGGTCGAGAAACTCCGTCCCGGCGGGCATCCTCATCTCCGCGAGCTCGATCAGCAATTCTCGGGCCAGACGCAACCCTTCGTTCACGTCGAAGCTGTCGTCCAGATGCGGGTCGTTGATGAGACCCTTCCAGCCCACCGTCGTGCGCGGCTTCTCGAAATACACCCGCATGACGATGCGCAGGTCCTCCGCGAGCTCTTCCTTCAATCCTTTCAGACGGTTCGCGTAGTCGAGGGCGGCGGAGGGGTCATGGACCGAACAGGGACCGACCACCACCATCAGGCGGTCGTCTTCGCCGGCCAGGATCCTCGCGACCTCTTCTCTGGCCCGGCTCACCGAGGCCATCTCCTCCTCCGCGAGAGGGAGTTGTTCGGTCAGGATGGCAGGGGGGATCAGAGGTCGTATGCCGTCTATCCGCAGGTCCCTGGTCACTGACGCCTTCGACTTGTTCATGCGCTTCTCCTTCCGAAAGCGAAAAAGCAGAGGCCCCGTTCGCCTCTGCCGCCCCGCAAGTGCTCTGTCGCGCCGCCGCTAGAAGATCGTCGCGCGCTTCACGAGCCTCAGCCTAGCGGGATGGCGGCATGGCGTCAAGCCGTCCGGTGGACGGATGCGCGAGGGGTCTAGTAAACTCCGCCGCGTCATGCGTAAAGCGTTCGTCCTCATCCTGCTTGCCGTCGCGTCCTTCGCCTGCGAAGAAGAGGACAGGTCTGCTTCCGGGGAGGACACCGCGTCCGGGGGCGGCGTCGCCGCGCTCTCCGGCGTCGAGGCGGCGAACGAGCGGGCGTCGGAGTGGAGCGAGGATGCCGAGCTTTATGCCGTGGCGACGGCGACGCCCAGCCTCGACGCGGAGGGGAACTCCCCGGTCTGGCTCTACACTTACGTTTCGGAATCGGCGGGCGCCGTCGCGACTTTTCCGGTGGAGGACGGCGAAGCCGGCATGGACCCCGAGCAGGAGCTTCCGGAGCCCGACATAGACTTCCTCTCGGAGAACGCCCTTCCGCCCGCCGACGAGCTTATAGACAGCTCCGAGGCGGTGGATGAGACGGAGGAGGTGGGAGTGGTTCTGGAAGAAAACCCCGGGGCCGAAGTATCGGTGGGGCTCGATTCGGTTTCGGGCGGGGAGCCGGTTTGGATCTTCTCCACCATCCGGGGCGAGGAACGGGTGGACGAGCGCGTCCCCGCTCTTGCGGAAGGCGGATGAGACACTCGTTCGGACGGCGTGAAGATTTAGTATGATACTGCGATCGTGAGCGCGGGCGAAAAGAAAAACGCGCGGAGCCTCAAGGCTATGTCCGCGGTCTATCTGCTCCTCGCAGGGGCTTCTCTGGTCCTGATCCACAACGCCTACTACGAGCCCGCGGTCTCCTACGTGTTGTTCTATCTCGCCGCCTCTGTCGGAGTCACGGCGTTCATCGCCATGATCCTGCTCCCCGAAGAGCAGTTCTCGACCGGTTTCTCGGGCGCCATGTGCGTCCTGTCGGCGGCCGCCATCGCGATGATGACTTTCTTCTCCGGCGGTCTTTCGAGCGAGTTGTACCTGCTGTTTTTGCCGCTGCTCATGGTCGCCGCGCTGCACGGTTCGTGGCGCATCGGCGCCCTCACCCTCGTGAGCGTCCTCTTCTGCTACACGATGGCGATCATGCCGGGCCTCCTGAACGCGGGCGTGGATACGACCGGCACCGCGCCGCTCGTCTTCTACCGCCTGGGCGTGCTGCTCTTGATCGGGGCGTTCGCGCTTTTCTCGGCCCGGGGGACGATGGGTGGCGAATCGGAAGAAGACGACTACGCCGCCGAGGCCACGCTTCAAAAGCGCGTCGAGGGAGAGTTGAAACAGCGCCGGGGCGTTCAAGTCGCCGTCGTGCTGGTTGACCCGGGCCGCGACATCGACGCGGACACCCTTCTGGAGCGTGTCCGGGCCAGGATCTCCGACCCGATACCGCTCGGCGAGGGCGCGGTCTTCGGGTTCGTCCTCTCCGGCGCGAACGACCGCGAAGTGGAGAGCGCGGCCCGCCGCGCCCTCGCCGCCGCGAGTTCTCTGGGCGCCGCCGAGACCAGAGCCGGAGCGGCGATATACCCCCGCGACGCGCGCTCGGCGGGCGACCTCCTCGTCGCGGCCGGACAGGCTCTGGAAGCCGCCTTCGAGGTCGAGTCCCCGAGCGCGATCGTCATCTCGGGAGGCAACACCCCGCGTGAACGCCGCTACCGCGCCGCCAGATAGTCGGAAACCAACCCTGTTTCGTCCCGTAGGGATAGCGGAGAGTCGAGGCGTTCGAGGCGTTATCCACCCGATGCTATAATCGGCATGAACCTGTAATCACGGCAACGACGGGGAGCAGTCGGCGTAGATGGGAAGATTAACAAGAGCAATCCGCGGTTTTTTCGGACGGTTCCTCTCGGGGGTGGAGCAGAGGAACCCCGAAATCCTTTTGGAGAACGTCGTTCAGGACGAGCTGGATAACCTGAAGAAGCTCCAGGTGGCGGCGGCCCGCACGATGGCGTACGAGAAAATGCTGACCAACGACGCCGCCTCCAAGCAGAAGATCATCGTCGCGAAGGAACGCCAGGCGAAGGAGTTGGCCTCTCGCGGCCAGCGCGAAGCGGCCATCGAGGTTGTTCAGCAGAAACAGGAAGCGCAGACCGCCCTCGTGGAGATCGAAGGCCGCCTGGAAGAGGCCAGGAACAACTCCCAGGACATGGAGCGCGCCTTCCGCGATCAGGAGAAACGCTACAACGAAGTGGTCCGCGAACGCGCCGCCCTCATGGAAGAGCATCAGCGGGCGAAGGCTCTTCGCACCGCCAACGAGGCCCGTTCCGAGATTTCCCTCTCCGACTCCTCGCGCGACCTCGACCGGGCGCGCCAGTCCATCCGTCAGGCCTCGTACGAGGCGGAGGCCGTCGGGGAGTTGGGAACGAGCGATACGGAGCGTCAGATCGCCGCCGCCGAAATAGACATCAAGCGCCTCGACGCGGAGAGGGAGTTGGAAGACATGGAGATCCAGATGGGCCTTCGCGAGCCCGAGCAGATCGAAGCCTCCCCCAACGAGCAGATGCCTGACGACTCGGCCCCCACCGAAGAGGTCCGAAAGACCGGGGAAGGAGGAGAACCTCGTGCCTAAATCCGGACGAAGGAAATTCGGAGCGAGCCTCGCGTCCCGCCTCGCTCCTCTCGGAGCTTTTTCGGGAGTCGGGGCCTTCGCGCTCTACGGCGAGGTCTACTTCATCGCGGCGGCCTGCGGCGTCGGGGCCGTCGTCGCCGGAAAGCGGCTTCTGGACCGGGAGGGCAACGCCCGCCGGGAGCTTCGCAAGCGCGCCCGCGAAAACGCCGACGAGCTGAAGCGGGTCGCCACAGAAGACAGGATATCCGCTTCGC
>JBOHBL010000968.1:0-12451 GCA_050698295.1 Rubrobacteraceae bacterium
AGCTTGAGGAGATGCTCCTCCGGAACCCACTGCCCGAGCGAGAGGTCGCCGCCGGTGAGGACACGGGCGGTCTGGCCCGCGACCACGCCATCGTACTCGCTGGCGTAGCGGCCCCACTGGAGCGTCCTCACCCCGACCTCGAGAGCGGCCCTCGCCGAACGCCCGGCGGCGTAGACGTTGGAACCTTTCTCCGGCGGCGCGTATCCGTCGGAGAGGTCGAGGACTTCTCTCTTCGCCGTCGAGATGAGGTGGTCCGGGTTGAGAACGACCCGGTCGTCCTCGTCGAGGAAGCCGAACTCGCGCGCTTCGAGGGCGCTCGCCGCGACTTTGGCCGTGGCTATCGTCTCGAAGGCTTTTTGAAGGAACGGAAGCACCGGGGCGTCCGGGGCGTTCTTCATGGACTTCGAGACCATGCGCCGAGCGAGTTCTTTGGTTCCTCCGCCGGCTGGAATGAGGCCGACTCCGGCTTCGACGAGGCCCATGTACGTCTCCCCCGCCGCGACGACGCGGTCGGAGTGGAGGCATATTTCGAGACCGCCCCCAAGGGTCTGTCCTTTCGGGGCGGAGACGACGGGCCTGGGCGCGTAGCGGAAGGCCATGAGGAGGTCTTGCAGGGCGGCGACGCGCTTCTCGACGATCTGGAGCATCCCCCCCTTCGCCGCGAACGCGACCTCGCCCAAATTCGCCCCGACGCAGAAGTTGTTCCCCTCGTTGCCGATGACGAGCCCGACCACGTCGTCCCGTTCGAGCGCGGCGAGAGCCTTCTTGCCCATCTCCAGCGTGCTTCCGTCTATGGAGTTGCCTTTGGAATGAAACTCAAGACACAACACTCCGTCGCCGAGGTCGAGGAGGCTCGCGGAGTCGTTGCGCTCGATCTCTTTTCCGTCCCGGCGCAACCCGTCGAGCGAGATGCGCAGCGGATCCTCCCTGACCGGCTCGTACTTTTTGGAGACCGGACTGTACACGAGTTCCCGGTTGTCTTCCTCCTTATAAAAATTCTCGTTGCCTTCTCCGAGCATCTCCTCGACCCACGGGGCGACTTCGATGCCGAGGGACTTCATCCGGTTGACGGTCTCCTCGACGCCGAGCATGTCCCAGGTTCGGAAAGGCCCGGCACGATGCCCGAAGCCCCACTCCATCGCGTGATCGGCGTCGACTAAGGTGTCGGAGATTTCGGGAATGCGACGAGCCGAGTACGCGAGGTACGGGAGCATGGTGTCGCGCAAGTATTTCGCGTGGCGGTCGCTCTCGGCCTTGTCCATGATGAACCGGAGCCGCGAGGCGAGGGCGCCCTCCTCCCGCGCCTGCGGAACGAGCGGGACGTTCGGGTTCTCGGCGGGCTTGTACTCGAAGGTTTCGAGGTCGAGCACGTCGAAGACGGTCTTCCCGTCGCGCCTGTCTCTCTTGTAAAAGCCCGATCCGCTCTTGTTGCCGAGGAGGTTGCGGTCGAGCATCTCTTTCAGTTTCGGGTGCGGTTTTAGCTCTTCCCTCGATTCGTCTTCGGGGACGGCCTCGTACAAATTTTCGGCGACACCGACGGCGATATCCAATCCGACGGTGTCGTTGAGGCGGAAGGTCGCGGTTTTCGGGTGTCCCACGAGGGGTCCGGTTATGGCGTCGATCTCCTCGATGCCGTAGCCGTTTTCCAGGGCGTACGTCACGGATTGCATCCCGGCGAAGGAGCCGAGTCGGTTGCCGATGAAGTTCGGGGTGTCTTTGGCGATGACGCCGCCTTTTCCGAGGACGCGCTCCCCGAACGTTCGAACGAACTCGACGATTTCCCCGCTCGTGTCCCCGGTCGGGATGATTTCGAGCAACTTCAGATAGCGCGGCGGGTTGAAGAAGTGCGTCCCGAGGAAACGCTTTTTGAAATCGTAGGAACGTCCTTCGGCGACTTGATGCAGCGGAATCCCCGAAGTGTTCGACGAAAGGATGGCGTCTTCTTTCGCGGTCTCCTCGACGCGCGCCCAAAGCTCCCGTTTCGGTTCGAGCTTCTCGATGATGGCCTCGACTACCCAATCGGCGTCGGAGATGCGCTCGAAGTCATCTTCGAAGTTGCCGAGCCGGATGCGGTCGGCGACGCTCTTCGACATCAGCGCGGGCGGGCGCGACTTCGCCATCCTCTCGTAGCCGCCTTTTACGACGGCGTCGTTGTCGTCACCATCAGGAACTATATCCAACAACTCCACTTCGAGTCCGGCGTTGGCGCAGTGGCCGGCGATTGCGGCGCCCATCGTGCCGGCTCCGAGGACGGCGACTTTGCGAATTTGCTTCATCCTGCCTCCTGTTCGCTTGCGAGTTTCTCTTTCGTTTCGAGGAACTTTCTCCGCGCCTCCCCTTCCCCGTTCTTCGACTCGACGGTATATACCCGATCGGCGGAGCTTTCATTTTTTCGATCACCCGTACAGCTCCTTGTGAAGAGCCTCGATCGCGCCCTTCACCCGCAGCAGATGCTCCTCGAAGAGGACCTTCATCTCCGCGTATTTCTCCTCTCCTTCCGCCGTGATCGTGTAAAAGCGCCGGGTCCTCGTGTCCGGGTCCTCCCATTGGGCCGTGAGGTAGCCCTTTTCTTCGAGGCGACGCAGCAGCGGGTAGACCGTGTTCGGGGAGACGACCATCACGCCGCCGGACATCTCCTTCATGCGCCGAATGATGCTGTTGCCATACTCGGGCTGCCTGGAGACCAGGTGCAGGATCAGGACCGGAAAAATGCTCCTGGCCTTGACCTCGCCCAGGAACAGTTCCTGCGGCGTCGCGGTGCGTTTTGTCGTCTCTCTCTCGCTCATGCGTAGAGGCTTTCGATCTCATCGCTGTAGCGGTCCCGCACCACGCGGTTTTTGACCTTCAAGGTCGGCGTCAACTCACCTTCTTCTTGCGAGAACTCCCGCGACAACAACTCGAACTTCTTTGGCTTCTCGTAATCGGAGAAGCGCCGCAACGACTCATCTATGTTCGACCGGACAAGCTCTTTGACCCGCTCATCATCCGCAAGCTCGGCGTCCCCGTCCTCGACCCCGAGGGTCTTCCGAACGGCCTCGTAATCCGGGACGATGAGCGCGGAGACGTATTTCCGCCCGTCCCCGAGGACCACGGCCTGAGTGATGTGCTTCGCCGTCGCGAGCGACGCCTCCACCGGCTGCGGAGCGACGTTCTTGCCGGTCGAAAGGACGATCAAATTCTTGAGCCTGTCCGTGATGGTCAGATATCCATCCTCCAGAGCGCCCACGTCACCCGTTCTGAAAAACCCGTCGTCGGTGAAGGCTTCGGCGTTGGCCTCGGGGTTGTCGAGATAGCCCGCAAACACGCTCGGGCCTTTCACCTGCACCTCTCCGCCCTCTCCGATGCGGACTTCGAGGTTCGCCAGCGGCTTCCCGACGGTCCCGAACCGGACGCTCTCGACGTGGTTGCAGGAGATGACCGGAGAGGTCTCCGTGAGGCCGTAGCCTTCCATGACTTTTATCCCCGCCGCGTGGAAGAATTTGCCGACCTCGCCGTCGAGCTTCGCCCCGCCCGACACGAAGAACTTCGCCCTCCCCCCCACAGCCTCGCGCAATTTCCCGAAAACGAGCCGGTCATAGAGCGCCATCTTTATCCTCAGCCCGAGCGGGACTTTTTCACCGCGCGTCTCGTGTTCATATCTTTGTTTTCCGGCTTCAATGGCGGCGTTGAAGATCCTCCGCCGCGACTGTGGTCCTTCGGCGACCATCGCCCGAACCCGGTCGTGCATCTTTTCATACAGCCTCGGTACGCTCGACATGACGGTCGGCTTTATCTCCCTCAAGTTCTCCGGGACGGTCTCTATGGACTCGGCGTAGTAGGTCTTTGCTCCGGTCGAGAGCGCGTAGTACTGCCCGGCCGTCCTCTCGAAGACGTGCGAGAGCGGCAAAAACGAGAGGAATGAGTCCTCGCGCGTGACGGGCAACGCCTCCAGAATTCCCTCGACGTTCGAGAGAATATTCCCGTGGGTGAGCATCGCCCCCTTCGGAAGCCCCGTCGTGCCGGAGGTGTAGATGATCGTGGCGATGTCCTCGCGCCGGATTCCGCGCCACCCCTCTTCCCAACCTGAAAGAGGCTCGTTTCTCCCCCTCTTCTCGACTTCCTCGAACGCCATCACGCCCTCGCCGAGGGCCTCGCCTTCCATCACGACGACGCGCCGGACGCCCGTCTCCCCTCGAACCGCCTCGACCTTCTCAAGCAACCCGCCATCCTCGACGATGACGACTTCGCTCCCGGAGGTGTTCAAAATGTGAGCCGCCTGCGAAGCCTCCAGCGTAGGATACACCGGCACCGTCGCCGCCCCGAGGCTCTGAATCGCCAGGTCCGAAACCGGCCACTCGACGCGGTTCGTACTCATCAGCGCGACCCTCTCCCCCTCGCCAACCCCAAGCTCCGAAAGTCCCGCCGCAAAGTTCCGAACGCGCTCCCACAACCCCGCATACGAAACCGTCTCCCAACTCCCTCCAACCTTCCAGCCAAAAGCCACGCCATCCCCACGGTCCTCAGCCGCCCGAAACACCATCTCCACCAAACTCCTCGACTCCGAGCCATGCCCTCTGCTCCGCGATTCAGCCATTATCAGCTTTCCCCTTCTGATATTGTCAAAAATGATAACGTTGTTTAGAATACCACGGATGCGCGGTCTGTGGCAAGGTTGGACGAGTTTCTTGTGGGATCGTGCTAGAGTTTTCCGAAGAGAAACGGAACAAGGAGGAGTACATGATCGCCGACGTACACACATCTTTGGGGACGGATTTCTATTTGCTGGACGAGCTTTTGACGGATGAGGAGCGCGAGGTTCGGGACAGGGTCCGCGCTTTCTGCGACCGCGAGGTCATTCCGGTGATGGGCGAATACTGGGATCGGGCGGAGTTTCCGAAGGACATATTCATGAAGCTCGCCGACCTCGACATCTGCGGCGGCAGCATACAGGGGTATGGGTGTCCCGGCATGAGCAAGCTCTCAGAGGGGCTCGTGGCGGTCGAGATGGCTCGCGGGGATGGGTCTTTGAACACCGCCTTCGGGGTTCATTCGGGGCTTGCGATGGGGTCCATCGCCATCCTCGGTAGTGAGAAGCAGAAAGAGAAGTATTTGCCGGCGATGGCGAAGATGGAGACGCTCGGGTGCTTCGCTTTGACCGAGCCGGATCACGGTTCGGACGTGGTCATGCTCGAGACGTTCGCCATGCGCGATGGGGACGAGTACATCATCAACGGCGAAAAGAAGTGGATCGGCGGCGGAACCTACTCCGACATCGCCGTCGTCTGGGCGCGAGACGCGAGCGATATGGAAGTGAAGGGCTTCATCGTCGAGACGAACTCCGAAGGGTACTCCGCCGAAGTCCAGACCGGCAAGATGGCGAAAAGAGCCGTGTGGCAGGCGGAGATCACTTTCGACAACGTGAGGATACCGGTCGAGAACAAGCTCGAAAAAGCCAACTCTTTCGCCGACACCTCGAAGGTATTGACGGCGACCCGATATGGAGTCGCGTGGGAGGGCATCGGACACGCGGTGGCGAGCTACGAGGCGGCGTTGCAATATGCCAAAGAGCGCAAAATCTTCACCCGCCCGATGGAGACCTACCAGCTCATCCAGAACAAACTGGCGAACATGCTCGCGGAGATCACGCACTGCCAGCTCATGGGTTTCCGGCTCGCGCAGCTCTTCGAAGAAGGCAAGATGACCGGCGGCATGGCCTCACTCGCCAAGATGTCCATCGCCAAAAAATGCAAGCAAGTCTGCTCGGACGCGAGGGACATACTCGGCGGAAACGGCGTCCTCCTCGAATACCTCGTCGCCAAGCATCTCGCGGACATGGAGATCGTGTACACGTACGAAGGCACCGACATCGTCCAGTCGCTCATCGTCGGGCGGGAGATCACCGGCGTTCAGGCGATGGCACCGAGCCGGAAGGGATAAAGAGAAGCGAAACGCTTTCGCCGCCGCCCGGAGGTTCATCCTTCCGGGCGGTTCGTCATTCGGCAGGTTCGAGGACGATGACCGGGATGCGGCGGTTCGAGGCCCGCTCCTCGTACGCGGCGAAAGCCGGATATACATCGAGGCAAAGTCGCCAAAGGCGTTCGCGCTCTTCGCCTTCGACTTCCCGCGCCGCGACGAGGCGACGTTCGGTGTGGATCTCCGCCACGGCTTCGGGATCGGCGCGGAGGTTGTGATACCACGCCGGATGCCCGCCATCCCCATACCCGGACGCGACGACGATTATGTCCTCGCCATCCGGCATCCCGAGGAGCGGCAAAGTCCTTTTCTTCCCGCTCTTCGCGCCCGTCGTGGTGAGCATGACGACCGGAAGCCCGGTCACGAAGCTCGTCCCGGTGCGCCGCCCTCCCGTGAGCCGGAAGACGTGTTTGTCCGCGTGATGGAGTGTGCGGGCGAGGATCCGGCTCACGATCTTCGTCCCCGACAAAGAGCGGATCCCGCGCCGGAGAGTACCCGCTTCGCGATGTTTCATCGCCGGGCGACGGACGCGACCTCCGCCGCCACGTCATCGGTGGCGAGGGCGTAGTTTATGAAGGCTCCGGCGTTCGACCCGGTGGCGGCGGCGTTCGGCAGCGATTGCGCCGGGGGTATTCCGACGTCTCCGGCGGCGAAGACTCCCTTCACCGTCGCCTCGCGGGTCATGGGGTCGGCGGTGATCGTGTGCGTGAGCATCCCTTCGACGTATTTGATCTCACACCCGAGCATCCCGGCAAGCTCCGACCTTTGCCGCTGCGGCGGGCCCGCGAAGAGTCCTTCGCGCTCGATGCTCGACCCGCTCCCGAGAACGATACGGGTGAGCTTCCCCGTCTCCCGATCGGACTCGATGCGGGATATTCCGCTGTCGCAAAGCGGAACGCCGAGATCGGATATTTTCTCCCGATCCTCGTCCGAAACCTCCGTACCGTCGGTGATGACGACGAGGTCGCGGCTCAAATTCCGAACGAGAAGGACGCCGTGCATGAGCATCGCTCCACCCCCGAACACGGCGAGCGGCGCGTCCCGAACCTCCCACCCATGACAATACGGGCAATGGAAAATTCCCTTCCCCCACGCCTCCGCGAACCCCGGAATGTCCGGCATCTCATCCACCACGCCCGACGCGATGAGTATTTTTCTCGCCCCCACCACCTCGCCGCCGTCGAGGCTCACCTCGAAATCCCCGTCCGCGCCGGACGCTCCGACGGCGACCGCCTCCCGCACCTCGACGCTCGGGTACGCTTCGAGGTCTTTCTTTCCGAGACGGACGAGTTCATCGGGCGCGGCTCCGTCGCGGGTGAAGAATCCGTGCGAATGTTCGGACGGCGCGTTCCTCGGCGGGCCGCCGTCGAGGACGAGGGTTCGCCGCTTCGACCGCCCGAGCATGAGCGCCGCCGAAAGCCCCGCCGCGCCCGCTCCGACTATCACAACATCGTACTTATCCGCCATTTCCGTCTCCTTTGCGTTTGTGCATCCCGTGCCGCTCATGGAGCTTCGACGCTCCTCCGCGCTTCGCTCCGGCGACCATGAGCATCTCCACTTCTTCGTCCCCGATCACGTCGAAAGCGTGCCGGAGCATCCCGTCGAAATACGCCGCATCCCCCGCCTCGAGCTCCACGACCTCATCCCCGAGCGTCAGTCGCAACCGACCGGAGATGACGTAAAGCCACTCCTCGCCCTCGTGCCGATGGTGCTCCGGCTCGCCCCGGTCCCTCGTAAAAACGACCTTCATCGCCGCGATACCCGCCGGCCCGGCCTCCGGCGTGAGGGTTTGGAACCTCATCCCATTCCCCTCGAAAAACGGCGACTCCGAACCTCGAACCACGATCCCCGGCTTCTTTCTTTCCTCGATGAGATCGGCGACCGGAACCCCGAGACCCGCCGCCACATTCAAAAGCGTCGCGAGCGATGGCTGCCGACCCCCACTCTCCAAACGCGAAAGATGCGCCACCGAAACCCCACTCGTTTCCGAGAGCTTGTCGAGCGTCATCCCACGAGAAACCCGCGCCCGCCGCACACGACCCCCGACCTCCGCCATCATCCCCGCAACGTCCGTGGATGCTCCGATCTCTTCCATGTCTTTTATTTTATCATATTGGCAAAATTTTTGTCAGAAATATTTGGGTATGATGATTTTGTCCACGACGAGAGGGAGAGAACATGAAAGCCGTACGACTGCACGAAATCGGGAACGGTCCCGACGACTTGAAGTACGAGGACGTCGAGACTCCGGAGCCGGGGGAGGGCGAGGTCGTCGTCAAGCTCCACGCAGCCGCATTGAATCGGCGCGACGTGTTCATCACGTATGGACAGTATCCCGGCGCGAAGCCCGACGCGCTCCCCGTCGTCCTCGGCTCGGATGGTTCCGGCGAGGTTTCGGCGGTCGGGGAGGGTGTGAACGAGCCGGACGTCGGGAGCGAGGTCGTCATAAACCCGGCGCTTTTTTGGGGGGACGATATTCGAGTGTCCGGGAAGGATTATCGGATACTCGGTTTGCCGGAGGACGGGACGTATGCCGAGTACATAAAAATTCCGGCGAACCACGTGTATCCGAAGCCCCGGAACCTCTCGCATGATGAGGCCGCCGCGATACCGCTCGCCGCGCTCACGGCGTATCGGGCGCTCGTCACGAGGGGCGAAGTCAAAAGTGGCGACACCGTCGTCGTGCCGGGCATCGGGGGCGGGGTGGCGACTTTCCTCGTTCAAATGGCGAGCGCACTCGGGGCGAAGGTGTTCGTTACTTCCGGGTCGGATGAGAAGATCGAGTTCGCGAAGGAGCTTGGCGCGGAGGGCGGCATAAATTACAACACGGAAAACTGGTCGAAGGAGCTTCGGAGCATGGCCGGAAGCGTGGATCTCTCGATAGACTCCATCGGCGGCGAGGTCTTCGACGCGCTCCTCTCCATCGCGAAGCCGGGGAGTCGCATCGTCACGTTCGGGGCGACGGCGGGGCCGGTCCCGAAGCTCGTCATGCCGAAGGTGTTTTTGAAACAAATAGACGTTCTCGGGACGGCGATGGGAAGCGCCCCCGAATTCGCCGCGATGCTCGAACTCTACGAGAAGCACGATTTGAAGCCCGTCATAAACGAGACCTTCGAGCTAAAAGACGCGACCGCCGCGCAAAAGCACATGGAGGAGGGCGCGGGAATCGGGAAGATCGTTTTGAGGATCGCCGGATAAACCATGAGCGGGCCCTTCGAGAAAGCGTATCCGAACATTGCGGCGTGGATGGATCGCGGCCACATCGAGATCGGCCACGACGGCGGTTTCACAAACACATTCATCCGCGTCCTCGACATGGGAAACATGGTCTTCGAGGGCGAAACGAAATATGACTCGGTGGACGCCGCCCTCGCCGAAGCGGACGCGGCCATCGCAAAATGGTGCGAGGAAAATTTGTGACGAAGCGAATGACCGCCGCGCAAAATATATCCGTCACCGACGACACCCTCACCGCCGAGCTTTCCGACGGGCGAAAGGTCTCGGCTCCGCTCGCGTGGTATCCGCGCCTCATGCACGGGACGCGGGAAGAGCGGGCGGAATGGCGTATTATCGGCCGCGGAGACGGGATTCACTGGCCCACCCTCGATGAAGACATAAGCGTCGAGAACCTCCTCGCGGGAGAGCCGTCCGGCGAAAGCCAACGATCTTTGAAACGCTGGCTGGAGGGGCGAGCCTCCGGGCCGTAAACTCGTAGCAAAACCGAATATCCACCCCGAACTCAGCGGGGAGCCTCTTTATCGGCTCCCCGCTTTTTCGTGTGTCCCGAAAACGTCCCGCCAAAGAAGGGACAAAGTTCGGGACGGCGGACTCTTCCGGGCGGGACGGGGTATCCGGCAAAGTGTGGAGGTCGAACGAAAAGCGTCGAAAGGAGAAACGCATGAGCAACAAAGTTTTGGGGGCCGTCGCGATGGTGTGCGCCCCCGCCCTCCTCGTCGAGGGACTCATTCCGGGTGGGGTCGAGACACCCATCGTCGTCGGCGTCGCGAGCATGGTCTTCATGCTCGGCTGGCTTTGCTCGAACACCGTGATGCGCCGGATGAAGGCCGCCGGAGAGGGCATATGGGGCCGCGTCGTACTCCTCATACAACTCGTCGGAATCGTCCTCGCCTTCTTCTTCGGGTTCTTCGAGGCGACGGGGCTTCTCGGGCGCGAGAGCATCATTTTCAATGTGACGGACGTGGCGTGGCCGCTCGGCATGATATGGATGTTCCTCCCCGTCGGCATCACCGTGATAGTGGCGAAGAGGCTCCCCGGCTGGCGGCGGTTCGTCCCGATGTTCTGCGGGGCGTGGTTCCCGGTGGCTATGGTCGGCATGATCGCCTTCGGCGAGGCGGGCGGCTTCGTCGGAGCCGCTATGTCGGCGGTCGGGTGGGCGCTCCTCGGATACGTCGCGTATACGTCCGGGGAAGGCGTAACGAGCGCCGCGACGGCGAAACCCGCCGTTCGCTGAAAAACGGACACGAGCCGGGGCGGAGCGTCCCGGCTCTTCGAAAACGACGGCCGGAAGGAGGCGCGTTATGGAACATGGAATGGACGGGATCCCGGCGGCGAAGAGAAGCGAAAGACGCCCCTTCGTCGGGGACGCGACACGCTTCCGGCGGACGATGATGGGCGCGTGCCTCATCGTCGGGCCGGCGATCGCGGTGGCCGGCGGACTCGCGACGCCGTGGGAGAGCGAGGCGACGGTCGCCTCGTATTTGCAAGCACTCGGCGAGAACCCGATTCAGGCGCAAGCGAGCGCGATCCTCCTTTATTTCGGATATCTTCTCACGGCGGTGGGGATATTCGGGATGATCCACGTCGTGAAGGAACGCGCCGTCGTCCTCGCGCACGTCGCGGGAATATTCGCGGTATGGGGGTGGATCTCCCTCCCCGGACTCCTCGTCACGGACTTTTATGATTTGAGCCTCGCCCAATTCGACGACCGCCAAGCCGCCGTCGCCATCTCCGAGCGGGCCGGGGAATACGCGGGGAGCGCGGTCCTCGGGATGCCCGTCCTCTTCGGGTTCATCGGACTCGCGGTTCTCGTCTTCGCCCTTTGGCGGGCGGGGTTCGCCCCGGTGTGGGTTCCGCTCGTTTTCCTCGCCGGGTTCGCGATGTCTTTCTTCGGCCCCGTCGGGGTCGTCTCGTTCACCGTCGGGTTCGCGCTCGCGCTCGTTTCCCTCGGATACGTCGGGATGAAAATCCTCCGCATGTCCGACGAGGAATGGGAGCGCGGCGGGAATTCGCCCGGCGCCGTCCGGGGGTAAAATTCGGACGGTGGTCATGGGCTTCATACGTGGTCGAGAGAGGAGTCGGAAAGTGGGCGCGGAGCGGACGGCGGCGGTTCCGGCGTGGGGACGGCTCTCCGCCGGGCTTGCGTGGCCGTTGTGCGCCGTGAGTCTGGCCTTCGTCGCCGGTGCTGTCGCGCTCGCTTATTTCAACGGCTACGACGGGCCTTTGACGTTTCTTTTCGCCGTGGCGTCGGCGGCGCTCATAGGCGGCCTCGTCTCCTCCCGCCGGCCCCGGATGGCGGTCGGGTGGATCGTCGCCGGACACGCGCTGTGCTTCTCGCTCGGAGAGTTCTCGCGGCAGTACGCGATCTTCGGCTCCCCCGCCGAACCCGGCTCGCTCCCCTTCGCGCACGCTCTGGCGTGGCCCGCGTACTGGCTGTGGTTTCCGGGCCTCATGCTCGTGATCTCCTTCCTCCCCCTCTATTTCCCCGACGGACGCCTCCCCTCGCGCCGCTGGAAACCCGTCGCCCGGCTCGCCGTCCTCACCGCCGCGACGACCGCCGCGCTCGCCGCGCTCCGACCGGGCGACTATGAAACTCCGGGGATTCCAAACCCGCTCGGCGTCGAAGCCATGCGGCCATTCATCGGAACGCTCGATGTCGCCGTTCCGGCATTGTGGCTCGGTGTCGGATGCCTCTCGGTGGCGAGCCTCGTGGTTCGCTTCCGTAGCTCGCGAGGGCCGGATCGCCAAAGGATGAAGTGGCTCGTATACGCGCTGGCGATCATGGCCTCCTTCCTCCTCGTGGACGGCCTTTTGCTCCGAGACCTCGCGCCCGACGCGACTTTATTCCTCGGAGACCTCATACTCGCGACGCCGTGGATCGCCATCGGCATCGCCATCCTCCGCCACAACCTTTACGACATAGACTTCGTCATAAACCGGACGCTGGTTTATGGAGGTCTCACAGTGTGCGTCGTCGGCATATACGTCTTCGTCGTCGGATACCTCGGAACCCTCTTCCGCGCCGAGGATAATTTGGCGATATCACTCCTCGCCACCGGCGTCGTCGCCGTCGCCTTCCAGCCGCTCCGCGACCGCCTCCAAAAAACCATAAACCGCCTCATGTACGGAGAGCGCGACGAGCCGTATGAGGTTCTTTCCCGCCTCGGAGCGCGCCTCGAAGGGACGCTCGACCCCGACTCCGCCCTCTCGACCATCGTGGAGACCGTGGCGAAGGCGATGAACATACCCCACGCCGCCATCT
>JBOHBL010000969.1:0-1675 GCA_050698295.1 Rubrobacteraceae bacterium
CTTCAGCGTAGACGTACACCGAGCCGTCCTCGAGGTCGGCGGCGAGAAGCCCGGTGGAGCCCTCGAACTCGGGATTCGCCTCGCGGGCCTCCTCGAAGCGGGCTTCGATGGCCGGGATCAGTTCCTCGGCGCGGTCTTCGCGTCCGACGGCGCGGCCGATGATGCGGGCCATCTCCTGCCACGGAACGCCGAAGTCCGCGTACTCCTCCGGCTGCGCCACGGTCGGCGCGATCTCCGAGAGGGTGTCGTACTCATCCTGCGTGAGGCCCGAATTCACCCCGAGGATGAGATCCGCGTCGAGCGTGGAAATCTGCTCGAAATTGAGTTCGTCCACGGGAAGCACCTCCGGCACCGGACGATCCCCGAGAGCCTCCCTCGCCCACGGCCACAACGCGCCGGGATACCCGCCGAACCACTCCCGAGTCCCGACCGGAACCACATCGAGCGCGAGGAGATAATCCTGTTCGGTGAGGCCGACGGTGACTATGCGCTCGGGAACGCCCGATATCTCCGTGCTTCCATATTTATGTTCGATGGTGAGCGCCGCGCCGGAGGTTTCCTCTTCTCCGCCGCCGGACTGCCCGCCACACCCGGCGGCTCCGAGGACGAGGAGGCTCCCGGCCCCGGTCAAAAAGTCGCGGCGGGTGAGGTCGTTGTGGATCCGGGGTATGAGTCCGAGCGGATCCTCGATGCGGCCATGCTTTATGTTCACGTTCATTTTCCCTCCTTTTTCGTGTTCTCAATAAAGGTGCTTCGCGAGTTCTTCGCGGTCGAATACATCGTATTTTCCGGCTTCGACGCCTCCTTTCGTGTGGGCCGCGAGCATCTTCCCCATGCTCGGCACGGCGCCTTTCCCGACGAGCTTGTCCGGGTTCCACAGGTCGGCGCGCAGGAGGGCGCGGGCGCACTGGGTGAAGGCTTCCTCGACGGAGACGACGATGACGCTCCTCGGAGCCTTTCCTTTGACGGCGAAGTGCTCGATGAGGCCGGGTTCCACGGAGAGCCTCGCGGTTCCGTTCACGCGGAGCGTGTACGTGACGCCCGGCACGAGGAAGAGCAGGCCGACTCGCGGGTTCTCGACGATGTTCCGCAGCGAGTCTATGCGGTTGTTCCCGGCGCGGTCGGGGATGAGGAGGGTCTTTCCGTCGTCTTCGATTCCGACGAAGCCCGGCCCGTCCCCGCGCGGCGAGCAGTCGGCGCCATCCACTCCGAAGGTGGCGAGGAGGAAGAACGGCGAGGCGGCGAGGAAGGTGCGGCAGCCTTCGTCGAGGTAGTCTATTTGCTTACGCATCACCATCCCGGAGGGTGGGTCGTAGAATTCCTTCAACTCTTCGACGGATGATATGTAGTGACCGTCCATGTCTCACCTAACTTTCGGTTTCTTCGTCTGGAAACGTGGTCGCTTGCGCTATACTCGTTGCATGAGCGAAAAAGCGCACCACCCCCTCACCGTCGAGGAGTATCTCGAACTCGAGGAGAGTTCGACGGTCAGACACGAGTACGTCGGCGGCGAAATACACGCCATGACCGGAGGAAGCTATCGCCACAACACGATCGCCGTCAACATTCTCAGGAAGCTCGCCGACGCGGCGGAGGGGAGTTCGTGCCGGGTTTACGTGAGCGACATGAAGGTGAGGATCGAGGACGCGCCTTTCTATTACCCGGACGTGATGGT
>JBOHBL010000970.1:0-1602 GCA_050698295.1 Rubrobacteraceae bacterium
GGCATAGCGGGAACACGACACTAGGCAGGCCGACAGGCTGTTCACGTTGTTCGACACAACGCCCCGGCGTCACCGCCGACGCGAGAAAGGCTGCCCTGGCCAGTCGGGCGGAAGATCGAGCAGCGAGCTGGCCTCGATGGTTGCCTCGCGAGTGTCGATCATCGTCTCGTCTCGAGAGACGTTCGAGGTGGAGCTACCCCGTTTCGGTTGACACCTCGGGTTTAGACGGCAACCGCCTGCTCTAGATCCCTTCCTATCTTGATTGATTGCTCCTCGAACCGCTCCGGGGACACGTAGCCGAGCGCCGAGTGTCGGCGCCTCGGGTTGTAGAAGCCCTCGATGAACTCGAAGACCTCGAGCCTCGCCTGATCGCGGCGCTTGAAGGTGCGCCGGTCCAGCAACTCGCACTCGAGCGTCGCGAAGAACGACTCGGCGACCGCGTTGTCGAAGGCATCGCCGCGGCGGCCGATCGATTGCATGACGCCGGCCTGCTCGAGCGTCTTGCCGAAGGCGAGGCTCGTGTATTGGGAGCCGCGATCGGAGTGGTGGATGACACCGGCTTGGGGCCGCCGCCGGGTCACGGCCATCCCGAGCGCGTCGAGCACGAGTTCCGAGCGCAGGTCGTCTCGCATCGACCAGCCGATCAAGCGGCGGCTCCAGCAGTCGATCACCGCCGCCAGGAAGAGGTAACCCTCCCAGGTCGGGACGTAGGTGATGTCGGCGGCCCAGAGCCGGTTCGGCGCGGGCGCCCGAAAGCGCCGGCGGACGAGGTCCTCCGCCGCCGGGGACTGCTCGGCTCGCTTCGTGGTCTGAGGCCGCTTTGAGCGCCGCGAGATGCCCTCGATGCCGAGCCGGCGCATCAGGCGCCCGACGCGCTTGCGCGACACCCTGACGCCGTGCTCGTCGGAGAGCTCGGCGTGGATGCGCGGAACGCCGTAGGTCTCGCGCGAGTCCTCGAAGCTACGCCGCACGAGCTCGCAGAGCTCGCGGTCTCGAAGCTCACGCGGTGAGGGCGGGCGCCGCCTCCAGGCATAGAACCCGGCGCGCGAGACGCCGAGCACCCTGCACAGCCGGGAGACGGGGTGCTGTGCTCTCTCCGCCTCGATCAGCCGGAACCTCATCGCGGCCGATCGGTCTCCCTGGCGAAGAAAGTCGCTGCCTTGCGCAGGATCTCGCGTTCCTCCTTGAGCCGGGCGTTCTCGCGCCGCAGCCTGCGCAGCTCCTCGCGCTCATCGCTTGACAGGCCCTGCGCTCGGCCGTCGTCGATCTCGGCCTGCATGACCCAGCGCCGCAGCGACTCGGGCGCGATCCCGAGGTCGCCCGCGACGTCCCTGAACGGCTTCCCGCTGACGCGGTAGAGCCGCACCGCCTCCTGGCGGAACTCCGGCGCGAACGGCTTGCCCTTCGCCATGTCGACTCCCTTCCGGACGCACTCGGCGTCCATTCTCAGGGTGTCAACGAAAGCGGGTCAACTCCAACTCCAGTGCTGCTCGTGTGGCATGAGCAGCAGGCGCACCGTCGCTGCTCGCAAGGTGTAACAACGAGAACGGAGGAGAAGATTTCGGGACATATCTGGGACACGAACCACGATCACACTCAGAT
>JBOHBL010000971.1:0-5332 GCA_050698295.1 Rubrobacteraceae bacterium
GGTACGAGGCGGTCGCCGCGCCCCACAGGAAGCCTGTCGGAAAATTCATCCGCTCCTCCTCTCATAGACTCGTTCAGCCCCGCACCTTAGTGGAACGCACCCCCTCCGGCAGCGCGTCGCCGTGGGCCTCGATCAATTCATCCACCATCGCACGGATCTCCTCCAATGACAACACGCTCGGCGCATGCCGGTCGAGCATCGCCGCATGGTAAATGTACTCGCGCCTCCCTTCGAGAGCCGCCCGGACGGTCAAATTCTGAACCGCCGTGTGCGGCCGACACATCTCCGCGAGTTGCGGCGGAAGCTCCCCGACGTGACACGGGGCAAGTCCCGTGCCGTCAACGAGGATCGGCGCTTCCACGCACGTTCCTTCAGGCAGGTTCGTTATGAGGCCGGTGTTCCTCACGTTCCCGTAGACTTTCCGCGCCTCGCCCGTGATCATCGAGTGGATGATGAGAGACCCGTACTCGACGCTCCGCTCCAGCGGGAAGGACCCTCCGGCAATGAGCTTCTTTCGGGTCTCCTCGTACACTCTCAGATTCTCCTCGCTGCGGCGGACGTACTCGTCCACCGGCACGTCGAAGTCCTCGATGAGGGCGTCGTCCTTCAAAAAGTACGGCGTGTACTCGGCGTTGTGTTCGCTTGATTCGGTGACGAAATAGCCGAAGTGGCGCATCATCTCGAACCGGACTTTGTCTTTCGCGAAGATTTCGGGATCATCCATCGCCTCGAAAAGACGCGGGTACACGTCCTCCCCATCCACTTCCAATCTCGTCATCCATGCGATGTGGTTTATGCCCGCGCACTCGAAGAGGAGATCGTCGTGGTCCACGCCGATGCACGAGGCTATTTCATGAGCCGTGTACGGGACGCTGTGGCAAAGCCCGACGCTCTTTATCTCGGGATACGCGGTATACGTCGCTTCCATGAGTATGCTCATCGGGTTCGTGTAATTCAGGAGCAAGGCGTCCGGGCAAAGCTCTTTCATGTCCTCCGCGAGGTCGAGGACGAAGGGAATAGTGCGAAGTCCGCGAAAGATCCCACCAATTCCCATCGAGTCGGCGATGGTCTGTTTGAGGCCGTACTTCTTCGGGATCTCGAAGTCTATGAGGGTGGCTTCGCGCATCCCGATCTGGACCATGTTCATGACGAAGTCCGCCCCGTCGAGAGCCGACCGGCGCTCGAGATGCTCTTCGACGTTCGCCTCGCCGCCGAGCGCGTCGGAGGTCCATCGGGCCATCATCCCGGCGGTCTCCAGCCGTTCGGGATCTATGTCGTGGAGGGCGATAGTCGCCCCCCGAAGCGCCTCGAAGGAGAGGATGTCGGTCAGCAAGTTCTTCGTGAACACGACGCTCCCGGCGCCGATGAATGAGATCCTGGTTATTGGGATCACTCCTTTCAATCGGATAGTGAGTAGTGAGTGGTGAATAGTGAATAGAAAACTACTCGCCACTCACTATTCACTACTCACCGCCTTTTCATCACTTCATTCCGCTGTTCGCGATTCCTTGAATAAAGTATCTCTGGAAGAAGACGAAGATGAGGAGCATCGGCAATATCGAGACGAGCGACATGCTCATTATTCCAGTCCAGTCGGTGAAGTAGAGTCCTTTCATCAAATTCAGGCCGAGGGGGACCGTGTACGACGCCTGGTCGTGGAGCACCACCAGCGGCCACGAGAAGTCGTTCCAGCGCCACATGAAGGTGAAGATGGTGAGTACGGCTATCACCGGCCACGAAAGCGGCAGGATGACCCTCCAGAATATTTTGAACTCCCCCGCTCCGTCGAGCCGGGCGGCTTCGATCAGTTCGTCGGGGATGCCGAGCATGAACTGGCGGACCATGAATATTCCGAACGCCTCCGCCGCCCTCGGGACGAGAACGCCCCACCACGTATTGACCCAGCCGAGGCTCGCGACTATGAAGAACTCGGGGACCATGATGACTTGTATGGGGATCATGAGCGTGCTGAGAAGGAGGAAGAAGAGGACGTTCCTTCCGGGGAATTTGTATTTCGCGAACGTGTATCCGGCGAGCAGGTTTATGAACACCGTGACGACGACGGCGATGAGGGCGATGGCGATGGAGTTCACGTAGTACACGTCGAAGGGGAGGGTGTTCCACGATTCGACGAAGTTGCTCCACACGAAGTCCTCGGGGATGAGGCGGAACTCGCCGTCGAAAAGCTGGTCTTCGGGGCGGATGGCGGTGGCGAACATCCAGTATATCGGGAAGAACATCACCAGCGCGCCCATGACGAGGAGAACCCATACGATGAGGTTCTTCGGTTTTATCCAGTCCGGGCGTTCCTTCGCCTTGCCCGCGGCGACCGACAAAAGTTTAGCCATTGGAAACCTCCCTATTCCTGTTCGCCCTGGCGTGTGATCCACCACTGGAAGGCGGTGAACGCGAGGAGCATGAGGAAAAGCACGACGCCCATCGCGCTGGCGTAGCCCATTTGCAGGTTCTGGAACGCGGTCTGGTAGACGTACATGACGAGCACGGTCGTGGCGAAGCCCGGCCCTCCTCCGGTCATGACGAAGATGAGGTCGAAGACGTGCAAAGACTGGATGACGCCGAGGATGACGAGCAAGAACGTCGTCGGCCCGAGAAGCGGCCACGTGATGCTCCGGAACCGTCTCCACCCCGAAGCGCCGTCTATCTCGGCGGCCTCGTAGAGTTCGGGCGGTATGCCCTGGAGAGCCGCGAGGTATACGACCATGTTGAAGCCGATGCCGAGCCACAGCGCCATGGCGATTATGGAGAGCATCGCCCACGACTGGGAGGTGAGCCACGGAACGGCCTCGAAGCCCAGGGCGCCCAGCCCGTTGTTGATCACGCCGTATGCGTCGTTGAAGATCCAGGACCCGACCAGAGCCACCGCGACACCGGAGATCACGACCGGAACGAAGAAGATGCTCCGCAAAAGCCCGCGCGCCGGAAGCGCCCGGTTCATCCCGACCGCGACGAGGAGTCCGAGGCATATGTTCAAAGGAACCGTCCCGGCGGTGTACAAAAGCGTGTTCCCGAGAGACTGCCAGAATTGCGGATCTCGAAACATCGTCACGTAGTTTCCGAAGCCGATGAAGGTCGGCTCCTCGATCAGCGACCACTCATTGAAGCTCATGTAAACCGCTATAGCCATCGGGACGAACAGGAACACGGTGAAGACGATCATGTTCGGCGCGATGAAGATGTACGGCGTGATTTTCTTCTGGTTCCTCGCCCACCAACTCGCCTGCTTCCGCTCGACGCGCGGCGCCCGCTCGGTTCGCCGCACGGCCATTATTCCTCCTCCCCTTGCTCGAAGATCCTCTCGATGCCCACCGAGATGTTTCTCGCCGTCTGCCGGGCCGACTGCCCGGCCCTGAACGCAAGTTCCAGTTCGTTGCCGAGAACCTGCGTGATTTGGCTCGACTCCGGCACCGTCTGCTCGGCGGCCATCGCCTCCGGCACGACCGTGGACTGCTCGACGAAGAGGTTCATCTCCTCGGGCCGCAGGGAATAGTCGAGTCCCCGTTCCACGAGCGAGGCGCGGGCCGGGATGAACTGCGCGTCCACGCAGAAGTTCTCCATCTCCTCCACGCTCACGAGGTATTTCAGGAAATCGGCGGCGAGTTCCGGGTTTTTGCTGTCGCGGGTGACGGCGACCGCGTTTCCTCCGAGGTCGGAGGCCATCTCCTCCTCCCGAATCATGTACGTCACGTCCCACGCCGCGCTCATGCTGTCTTCGAGAAACGGGATCATCCAGTTCCCATTGAGCATCATGGCGATGTTCCCGTTGGCGAATAAAGTTTCGACGAGCTGCGTGCTTTTTATGGACGTGCTCGGCGGGACGAACCCCTCGTCGAACCATGATTTGTGCCACTCGATGGTCTCGATCCCCTCGGGACTGTCTATCCGCGCCCCGGTGAGGTCGTCGTTCAAAAGCTGCCCGCCGTTCTGGAAGAGGAACCACATCCACCGGTACGACGACGGAACCCCCTGCCACGCCACCGCGAACGGATAGTCGGCCTCGTCGGACTCCTTAACTCGCTCGGCGGCCCGCATGAACTCGTCCCACGTCCAGCTTCCCTCGATCCCCGCCGGAGCCTCGATGCCGAGACTCCCGAAGATGTCCGCGTTGTAATAAACGGCCATCGTGTCGGTGTGATGCGGAAGCGCGTACGGCCTCCCTTCATAGCCGACGGCCTGCCAGAGAGCGGGCGTGAAGTCGTCGCCGTAGTCCGGCTCCAAAAACTCCGAAAGATCCACGAAAGCCTCCGCCGAAGCGTACCGCCCGAGCAACTGATACTGACAACGCACGAGATCCGGCGCAAGCCCGGCGGCGAGAAGCGTGTTCAGCTTCACGTAGTTGTCATAAGGAGCGACGATGAGGTCTATCTTCACGCCGGGATTTTCCTCCTCATAGCGCCCGATGGCCCCTCGAAAACCATCCTCTTCGGCGGTCCCGCCCCACACGAGAAAACTCAAGCTGTCCGACGACGCCCCGGACGCCGAACCTCCGCACCCGGAAAGTCCCATCGCCCCGAGTCCGGCGAGAGCGCCGCCTCCCAGTTTCAGGAAATCGCTTCGGCTGTACGGACGCCTCTCCGCGAAATACATCGCATCTCCTTCCCTCGCTACAAAGAAGATAATACCAATGACTTCCTCGGAAGACTTCCGAATATGGAACGAAATATTCCGGAATACTAAGGCCGGAAACTCACGAGGTTCATGGCCCGAGCGATATCATGATCCCTTCGCGGGGACGCAATCCGGTCTTTCCGAGGGAGACTCCTCCGTCCCGATCCAGGCTCGTCGAAAGGAGTACCTCGCCCTCATCGGCCTCCCGCGAAACATCGAGAACTTCATACTCGGAGCCGAAATTGAGCGCGACGAGTATTCGCTGTTCGGCATACTCGCGCACATACGCGAGGACGAAACGATTCCCGGCGTCGAGCGGACGGTATGAGCCGACGGTCAAAGCGGGCGATTCCTTTCGCGACTCGATGAGGCGGCGGAAGAAGGAGAGGATGGAGCGTGGATCTTTTCTTTGCGCCTCGACGTTCGATGCGTCGGAGACGGGGAGCCACGGTTCGGCGTTCGAGAACCCGGCGTTTTTTCCGGCGTCCCATTGCATGGGGGTGCGTTCCGGGTCGCGGTTGTGGTGAGGATTGTTTTCGCTTTGCGGGTCTTTCGCCATCCCCGGCGGGATGTCGGCGTCCGTCATCCCGATCTCGTCCCCGTAATACACGGTGGGCGCGCCGCGAAGCGTGAGGAGAAGCATCGCGGCGAGCCGGGGGTGATCCATGCGACTCGCTATGCGCGGGTTGTCATGGTTCCCGAGAAC
>JBOHBL010000972.1:0-1544 GCA_050698295.1 Rubrobacteraceae bacterium
GAAAAGGATCTGACGTACCTTTTCATCTCCCACGACCTCTCGGTGGTGAAGTACATCTCGGATCGCATCGGGGTGATGTACCTCGGGCAGCTTGTCGAGCTCGCCGACAGCGACGATTTGTATAACAACCCGGTCCATCCGTACACGCAGGCTCTCCTCGCGGCGGTTCCCATCCCCGACCCTGACTCCGAGCACGGTCGGAAAAAGATATCGCTGGAAGGAGACGTGCCGAGCCCGGTGAACCCTCCGAGTGGATGCCGCTTCCGCACCCGCTGCCCGTACGCGACCGAAGCCTGCGCCCACGACGATCCCGTCTGGCGCGAAGTGTCGAGCGGTCACTGGGTCTCGGCCTGCGCCTGCGTGAATTGAGACGGTAGAATCCGCGACGGAGGTTAGAGACATGAGTGATCGGCAACTGCTGGAGCGCATAAGCGCCGACTCGAAAGTGACGGCGGGAAAACCCGTGATAAAGGGTACCCGCCTGACCGTCGGATACATCCTCAACCTGCTCGCCCACGGCGCGAGCGCCGAAGAAATCGTCAGCGAATACGACGGTCTCGCCGCTGAGGACATCCAGGCGTGTCTGTTGTTCGCGAGCAAGTCCATAGAGGACAACACATTCGTGCCCCTCGTAACGAGTCCAGAGTAGTTGCGCTTTTTGGTAGATGAATTCACGGACGCGGAAATCGTGGCGACTTTCTCCATAGGCGCCTTCGACCCGGAGACGGACTCTTTGGGCGTCGCCGTCCAGTCGAAGTTTTTGGCCGTCGGCGCGGTCGTTCCGTGGGCGAGAGCCGGGGTCGGTGCCGTCGCGACCCAGGCGATGGCGAACTACAACTACGGTCCACGCGGCTTGGATCTTTTATCGAGTGGACGCTCCGCCGGAGAAACGGTCGAGACTTTGACGAGAGACGACCCCGACCGCGACCATCGCCAGCTCGGCGTGGTGGACGCTTCGGGGCGAGCAGCGACTTTCACCGGGAGCGAATGCTTCGAGTGGGCCGGAGGGATCACGGGAGACGGCTACGTCGCTCAGGGAAACATCCTCGTCGGCAAAGAGACCGTCGAGGCGATGGCAAAGACGTTCGAAACGACTGTCGGGGACCTCGCCCATAGGCTCCTCGCCGCGCTCGACGCGGGACAGAGGGCAGGTGGGGATTCGAGAGGATGCCAATCAGCGGCTCTGCTCGTCGTGAGGGAAGGCGGAGGGTACGGCGGCGACAACGACCGGGAGGTGGACCTCCGAGTAGACGACCATCCCGAGCCGATAGACGAACTGATCCGGCTCCGAGAACTCCACTCGCTCTATTTCGGAGAGACGAGGGACGTGGCGAAGATCGAGGGAGAGACAAAAGAAGAGGTTGCGAAGCACCTGATGCGTCTCGGTTACCTCGAACCCGGAGAGCCGGACGAAAAAGCTCTCCTCGACGCCTTGAGCGACTTCATACGCGCGGAGAACTTCGAGGAGCGCGAGCAGGAGCGCGGCTATATCGACCGGGCGGTACTCGAAAGTATGCGGCGCTTCGCGCCGCGGAGGAGTTGAG
>JBOHBL010000973.1:0-1760 GCA_050698295.1 Rubrobacteraceae bacterium
AACAGGAGGTTGCTCATGGCCGAGGGAGATTTCAGGCTTCCGGGTTCTTCGTATGAGGAGCTGGCGAACATAATCATGGCGTACGGGACGAGGGATGAAGCGGCCAACCCCGGCGACGTGAGCAAGCTCGATGCCGTCCACCGCTCCAGCGTCACCCGGACCAACGGTTTCCTCGTAGAGATCGGGGTCTTGAGGGGCGAGCGAGAGAAGCTCGTGACGAAGCGGGGCCGCGAACTCGCCCTGTCCCTGGAGCGGCGTGACGGGGCCGAAATACGGGACAACTGGCGCCAGATCGTCTCGACGAGCGAGTTCCTTCAAAACGTCGTCTCGGCGGTCAAGTTGCGCGAGGGGATGCTCTATTCGACGATACAGGCGTACATCGCCCACGCCGCCGGCCAGCCGCGCAACAAGCCGGTCATGATCGGCTCTTCCACCGTGATCGAGATTCTCAAGGCTTCCGGCCTCCTCCACGAGGACGCGACGGGACAACTCTCGGCGACCTACGCCGAAGAGGGCGGCGAGGAGCCCCCCGTGGACGAAGACTTCCTCGACTCGCCGGAATTTTCGATCTCCCCGGAAGATCACACCGCCTCCCCGACGCCGAACCCGACTCTCAACATCCACCTCCACGTTCGCTGCGACGCCGAAGAACTGGAGGACGTCGCCCCAAAACTCAAGTCCCTCTTGAAAGACCTCCGAGATGACCTTCCGGCAGGCGCAAACCTTCGGGGAGACGTGAAGCGGACTCCGCGACCGGAGGACTTCGAAGACGATTTCCAGACGGACTTCCTCGAAGAAAACGCCAACCCCCCGCGCCTGGAAGAGGAATTCGACGGCGACTTCGGAGAAGAACGAAGGTTTTAGAGTTTCGGGCTGATCGGACTAGCTGCAAAAAACACATAGCAACCTGACGCATACCCGCCAGATGATTTGAAGGAGCGGAACCTCCCCGGATAGGATGGAGTCGCCGGAACACCATCCGTCGAAGGAGGTTCCGCTAAGACGCGATGGCGCTCCCGCGTCCGGTCCGCCATCGACGCCGCCACGCCCTTTCCCGCTTCCACTCAAGCGGCCAATCTCGCCCCGCTGGCGAGCGCCGTCCTCAAGAAGCGGACCCTCCGCCTCTCGGAGTAGGCCCGAGCATGTCCGGCGCCCGGCGAGCGGCGCGTCGGATCTCCCAAGCACCGCCCGCTCCATCGCCTCAAGCGGTCGCGGAGGTTCGCCGCCAACGAGGGAGTGGACGCGCGAGATGCGCGACCGGCTCTCCTCTCTCGCGCCATCTTCCGCCTCGGATGTCCCCGGCGGGCGGGTTCGGCTACCTCGACTGGACGATGTTCGACGCGACTTCGCCCTCTGGAGAAAGGACGCGCCGCCGGGTTCTTCGCGTCGCCGTTCCCGGAGCCAACTGGAGCGGGAGGCGCTTCCGTCCGTCGCGGAAGCGCCGCCCGAAGGTGCTTGTCCGGCGGTCCCGGCCGACCGGGGCTTCCATCGGGCGAGCTTCATCCGCCGGCTCCAGAAGCGCGGCCTCGACCGCGCGTAACCGAGGAAGACGGTTCGAGGCGGAAGCCGGGCGAGGAGAGGCTGAGGCCCGGAGATTCGCGTTTCCGCGAGGGCGCGCGCCGCGGACTCCGCCGCGGCCGCCCCCGCGATCTGCGGGTCGGCGCGGCGCTGCGCTGGAAGGTTCCGAGGAGCGAATGGAGAGATCGGAGGCGCGAAGCTCCCGGAGAGCCGCGGTGTTCGGCGGGCGGCCTCGAAGATCC
>JBOHBL010000974.1:0-2153 GCA_050698295.1 Rubrobacteraceae bacterium
CCAATCCCTCGTCCTCTTCCGAACTCTCCTCTGTCTCCTCCTCGACCTCGAAGCCCGCATCTTCGAGGACTTGCGCGGCTTCGTCGCGCCTCTCGCCCTCGATGTCCGGCACGTCCACGCCTTTGCTGACGTTCACGGAGATGGTCGAACCCTCGCCGACGGATTCTCCGGGGGCGGGATCCTGGTCCACCACCGCGCCGATGGGCTCTTGACTCTCCACGCCGTCCGCCTCGACGATTTCGAAGTCGCCGCCGACTATGCTTCGCGCCTCCTCGATGGACGAAGCTCCGACGAGGTCCGGAACCGCGATGTCACCGCCCGGCTCGCTCGTCCCGCGGGTCAGGGCGTAGGTGGTCCCGCCGATGAGGATAAAGAGCAAGAGCGCGAGGAGCAGGATCGGGTTCCAGCGCAACACTCGGGAGCGTCCTCCCTCATCCGCCACCTCGCGAGCCTGGCCCTCCGAGGACGGCGCCTGGGTTCGCTCGGGTTGCGTCCGGCGCTCCGGTATTTCTTTCGCAGGCGCCGCGTCGGATTGCGGCTCATAGCCCGGTGGGACGCCTTTGACCCAGGCTTTGCCGTCGTGGTAGTTCCACTCTCCGGTGCTTGAGGACTTTGCCCACCAGCGGCCCTGTTTGTCCAGCACCATGAGCCGCTTGCGCTCGGCGTCGAACTCTTCGGCGCTGATGTCGCCGGCGTCGCGCTTTCGCGCCAGCTCGGCGTACTTGCGGTCGGCCTCACGAAAATCCGAGTTACGGTCCTTGATGTCCATCGCTTGCTCCTTATCGAACGGCCACGTTGAAGGCGGCCTCCTCGGTCATGTCCTCCCGGTCCTGGTTGAAGATGGCCCACCTCCCGCGCTCGGAGTTGTACCAGACGCCGACGGAATGGTCGTTGTAGGTGCCGCCCTCCGCGCCCGGATTCCAGTTCTGCGTGACGATGAGGACGGCGTCCGGGTTGTCGTTGGTCAGAGAGTCGTCTATGTAGGTGCTGTTGGCGGAGATGTTTTCGGGCGTGGCGCGATGTACGAAAATCGCCTCGAATCCGCCTTCGCTCCGCGCCTGCTCCCCCTCCGATTCGCCTTGACCGCCGCTCACCGGTTCGTCTCCGCTTCCCGGCATGATTTCGCTCTGAAGAGACGGCGCGAGCGACCAGAAAACGAACACTATCCCCATCAGCGCCAGCCCGAGGAGACCCATCAGCGGGATCCAGAGCGACAACCTCCGACGCTTGCCTTCTCCTTTCGCGCCGCTTTTGGATGATGGACCCCTCGCCGGCAAATTGTCGTCGCCATCTTCCTCCGAAGCGACTTCCTGGTAGCCTGGAGGCGTGCCCTCTACCCAGTCTCCGCCGTCGCGGTAGCGCCATTCCCCGGACTCGCCGAGTTTGGCCCACCAGCGTCCTTCTTCGTCGCGCACCATGAGCTGCTGGCGCTCGGCGTCGAACTCCTCGGCGCTGATGCTCCCGTCATCACGCCGGCGTGCCAGTTCAGCGTAGCGCCGGTCGGCTTCCTCGAAACTCTCCACTCCCGCCCTGAAGTCCATCATTCATTCCTTCCGTATAAAAATCCGTCACTCCGGCAGGTCCGGCGGTCTATCTGGAGCCGGATGCGGCTGGCCGGACGAGCCCGACCTCGGCAATGCAAAATCGTCCGGGTCCTCCTTCGAGAAATCGGAAACCTTCCTCCAGACCTTGACCTCATGGTCGCGACCGCCGCTGGCGATGAGTTGCCCATCGGAACCGGCGGCGACCGATGACGCCCCTTCCGGGTGGCCCGGCAGGATGCCGAGAGGTTCCCCGGTTCGCAGGTTCCAGACCTTGACCTTGCCGTCCGCGCCGCCGCTGAAGAGGAACCGACCATCAAAACTCATGGCGACGGAGAGCGTCGGTCCCGAATGTCCGGCGAGAGCGTAAACCGGCTCCGCGTCCTTCAGGTCCCAGACTCTGATCCCGCCGTCTCCGCCGCCTGCGGCGAGGAGCTGGCCGGCTGGGCTGACGGCCACGGAACGGGCCCAATCGGGTTGCTCGAAAACATGGAGGGCTTCGTCGGTTTCGAGGTCCCAGACCCTGACCGTCCCGTCCGCGCCGCCCGAGGCGAGGAGTCGTCCCTCGGAAAAGACAGTCACCGACAGCACCCAGTGGGAATGTCCGGTGAG
>JBOHBL010000975.1:0-10696 GCA_050698295.1 Rubrobacteraceae bacterium
AGACTGCTGCGGAGGACACTGGCACGGTCACCGGCGTCGTCACCGACGAGGAGACCGGAGAGCCGCTCCCGGACACGTATATCACGGTCGGCTGGGACACCCTCAAGCTGGTTGGGATCACGGACGAGGAGGGACGCTACACCGTCTCCAACGTCCCGGCGGGAGTGGACGCTCCCACGTTCGGCTTCCATGACGGCGGGTACCGCTACCGGGCGAGCAGCTTCGACGACGACCTGGAGATCAACCTCGAACCCGGCGAGACCTACACCTACGACTTCTCGCTCAGGATAATAGACGAGGAGGGCCAGCCCGAGGTCGTCGAGCCCTCGATCAGTACCGACACCGCCGCTCCCGGCGAGACCGTCACCTTCGGCGTGACGGCGAGAAACGGCGCGGGCGGCCTCTCGCCCGAGATCTTCGCGGCGAGTCCCGGGATCGAGCGCCTCATCCTCCTCGAACCGACGGACGAAGAGGACGTCTACCGCTCCGAGTTCACCGTCCCCGAGGACACCCCGCCCGGTGAGTACACGTTCGAGTTCTTCGCCGCGAGCAACGAGTGCTACGTCAACGGGGAGTTCCCCGCGCTGACCCTGACCGTCACGGAATAAGCTAATTCACCAGCCGTTTCCGGACTGCCGCCGAGAAGCGGTCCACTGCGAGGACGACGATGATCGTCGCGCCGACGAGCGTCGCCACCTTCGAGTAGTCGAAGAGGTTCATGGAGATGAGTATTTGCTGCCCGATGCCTCCGGCTCCGACGAACCCGAGTATGGTGGCCGAGCGGATGTTGCATTCCCACTGATACAGCGTGAGCGAGGCGAAGTTGCTCATCCCCTGCGGCAACATCCCGAAAAGGAAGCTCTGGAAACCGTTCGCTCCCGTCGAAGTGAGCGCCTCCACCGGACGTGCCGGCACGGCTTCGAGCGTCTCGCTGTAGAGCTTGCCGAGCACTCCGGCGGAGTGGACGGCGAGGGCGAGGGTTCCGGGGAATGGGCCGAGGCCGAGCGCGACGACGAAGACGAGCGCCCAGAGGATGTCCGGCACCGAGCGGAAGACGTTGAGGATGAAGCGCGCGACGTGGTAGGGGATGGAGAGAAGCAGCCGCTCGCCGCGCGAGGCTCCGACGGTCTCGATGCCCCGCGTCCCCAGGGCGGCGAGGGGAAAAGCCGCCACCGCGCCGATGAGCGCGCCGAGGAAGGACATCTGGAAGGTTTCGAGGACGCCCTGCGCGGTCGTCCGGAGCGTCGCGACCGAGAGGTCCGGCGGGAACATCCCCGAGACGAACCTCGCCGCCGGTTCGGTGCTGGTGAGCAGATCGACGAGGTCGAAGCCGACCCCGCGCGCGCTCCAGCCGGTCACTCCGAGGACGACGAGGACCGCTATGCTCGCTTTCCACGAAAAGCGCGGGACCGCGCCCCCGACTCCCGTCCTCTCAGTGCGCGCCGATGCCATCCTGCCCCTTTATCCTCCACGCGAGATCCGGCTCTTGATGGCCGTTCTCCTCGGGTCTCTTTTCCATGTCGCCAGCGTAGATGTCGCTCAGTTTCTCCCCGGTGAGGCGCGCGGGGTCTCCGTCGTAGGCGACGCTCCCTTCCTTGAGGGCGACGATGCGCGGGAACCTTTTCGCGATCTCCACGTCGTGGAGGCTGACGACGAGCGTCGCGCCTGCGTTGTTGAGGTCGAGCAAAGCTCCAAAGACCCGTTCGGTGGTCACCTGGTCCACGGCGGCGAAAGGCTCGTCGGCGAGGACGAGGCCGGGTCTCTGGACGAGCAGCCGCGCCACCGCGACCCGCTGCTGCTGTCCGCCGGAGAGGTTCGAGGTTCTCATCCCGGACATCCCGCCGAGCCCGACCCGCTCCATGGCCTCCTCGACCCGCCCCGCCAGGGACTTCTCCGGCCCGGTGAGGAACGCGCGAAGCGTCTTCAAGTTGCCCATCGAGCCGACCTCGCCCAGGGCGACGTTCATGCCCGCCGGAAGTTGCGGGACCAGGTTGTACGCCTGGTGGATCGTGCCGATCGAGCCGCGAGTCTCCCTGAGCTCGCGCTTCGGGAGCGCGTGAACGTTTCGATCCCCGATCCGTACCTCGCCCTTGATCTCCACATCTCGTGTGACGGCCCGGAACAGCGTGGATTTCCCCGCCCCCGAAGCCCCGATGACGGCGAGGCGCTCGCCCGGCTCGATGGCGAGGCTCACGCCCGCGAGCGCGGCTTTCCCACCGAAAGAGACGGAGACTTTCTCCAGGGAGAGGTCCATTACTCCTGCTCGGTGAGGAGGTCGAGTTCTCGCGCCTGCTCTTCGACGTAGTCGTAGTCCGAAGCCTCGACCCTCGCGTAGCCCTCGGCCCGGAGCAGGTCGAGAAGCTCCGGGTCCTCGATGTTTATGAACGCCTCCGCGATGGCGTCTTTGGTCTCCTCCGGCAGTTCGTCCCGGACCACCCACGGATAGCCTTCGATGGGCTCCGAGGTCTCTATGACGCGGTAATCCTCCTCGTCTATGGCGCCCTCTTCGACGAGGTCGAGCAGGATGCGGTACTCGAGCCCTCCGGCGTCCACGCCGCCGTTCACGACCGCCTGGGCCGTGGTGTCGTGGCCGCCGGTATAGGTGAACTCTTCGAGGTCGGTTCGGTAGTCTATGCCGGCCTCGGCGAGCATTATGGACGGATACAGAGACCCCGAAGTGGAGGAGACGCTCCCGAAGGCGAACGTTTCGCCCGCAAGCTCTTCGACCTCTTGAATTTCGCTGTCTGCGGGGGCGATGATCACGCTCCGGTAAGTCGTGTCGCCGGTGCGGGGGTTGACCTCGGTGACCAGCGCGCCAACCTCGGCCCGCTCTCTGGCCTGAACGTACGTCAGCCCGCCGAAGTACGCAAGATCCAACTCGCCGGAGGTCAGAGCCTCGACTACGGCGTTGTAGCTGATCGGCACCGAAAGCTCCACCTCCCGCCCAAGCTCCTGTGCCATGTAGTCCTCCAGCGGCTGATACTGAGCCTCGACCTCTTCGGGGTTCTGGTTCGGTATGAGCCCGATCCTCAAAACGTCTTCACCCCCCGAAGCCCCGCCGCACCCCGCGACGATGAAGGCGAGCACGGCTATCCAGATAAATTTCCTCACGGGTTTTCCTCTCCGGTACAGGTTTCCATGAACGCCAGAGCCGCGGGCGAAAGCGAGCGGTTCCTCTCCGTGACGAGCGTGAAGGGCCGCCTGAACGATAGTCCGGCAACCGGGATGCTCCGCACTTCGGGATGGGTCGAGACGAAGCGCTCCGGCATCACCCCGACCCCGACGCCCGCGGAGACCGCGCCCGCGACCGCTCCGTTGGAGCCAAGCTCCATCACGACCTTCGGGACTATCCCGGCTTTCGCCAGCCCTCTCTCGGCCGCGAGCCGCGTCGCCGAACCGCGCTCGCGCAACACGAACGGACGCGCCGCAAGCTCCTCGACGCTCGACTCCAAAGACGCTTCTTTGGACGATGAGATCGCGACCAGCGTCTCTTCCTCGATGACCCTCGATTCGAGCCGGGAGTCTTCGACTTCGTATCCAACCACGACAGCCTCGACCTCGCGGTCGAGCAGAGCCCGCACCGCGCCCTCCGAATCGTAGACTTTTATTTCGAGGGCGACGTCCGGATATCTCGACGCGAACTCCGCCGCCACCCTCGGCATCAAAAACTCCGCCGGGGTACTCGAAGCTCCCACCGCCAGACTCCCTCGCGGCGTCCCATGACGGGCCATCTCCTCCTCCATCGCCGCCGCTTCTTCGAGGATGTTCCTCGCCCGCTCCGCGAGAGCCTCCCCCGCAGGAGTCGGACGCAAGGGTCTGCCGCGCACCAGCAACTTCACCCCAAACCTCTCCTCCAGCGCGTGCAGATGGTTCGAGACGGCAGGCTGCGTCATGCCCAGCTTTCGGCCCGCTTCCGAGAAGGATCCCTCCTCGACCACCGCCAGAAATACCCTCAAACTCTGTAAACTGAAGCCCATAAAGAAAACGCTATCACGTATAAGTTATTCAAGCAATAAGCAAACAGTTATTTTCGATTGTTTTCGCGGTGATCCTGCTAAAGTCACTGGTTGTGGGAAGGGATCACAATCTCAGTCGTTTTCTGCGGGCTTTGAAGGTCAACCCGGTCATACCGGCGGTTCGGGGGCCGGACGAGGACCTCGAGCGGGCGCTTGCCGGGGACCACGCGGCGATCTTCGTTCTCGGCGGGGACGTGTTCCGGGTTCTGGAGTTGGCGGCGCGGCGGAGGCATCGGAGGCCGTTCATTTGCGTCAACGTGGACATGGTGGGGGGGATAGCGGCGGACGCGAGCGGCATAAAGTTCCTCTCCGGCGGGGCGGACGGCATAATCTCGACGCGCCGGCACGTCATCGAGTTAGCGAAGGGGCGGGCCATGATCACGATCCAGCGTCTCTTCGCCATAGATTCGAGCGCGATCTCCCGCGGCGTCAAACTCATCCGTCATGCCGACCCCGACTGCCTGGAGATCCTCCCCGGCATAGCCTACCCGGCATTCGCCTCCGACTACCAAAAAGACATGAAACAACCGGTCCTCGCCGGAGGACTCATCAAAGACAAACACACCGTCTCGGAAATCCTCGACGCCGGAGCCACCGGAATCTCGACCAGCGAAAAGAGCCTGTGGAAAATGGCGTGAAAAGCCGTTCTTGGTTATTAGTTCTTGGAAGAAAACCAAGAACGGGAGCGTAGCGACCTTGACCCGGATTTCGGCTGGCTGTAAGGTTCTTCTCACAGTGCAATATGCGTTGTGGAGGCGCAGAGACCAGAGAAAGCCCCGCGCGACGCCTGACGAGCTCGCTCTCACCGGGTGGGCAGGTCGGTTTCGTGTGGGGTTTTCGGATGTCGAGGAGGTGGTTGGCGGGGTGAACTAGGGCTTCGCTCGGACCCGCCGGTACGGGAAAAGCCGGCGGGCGTCAAGGGAAAGGGAAAGGAGAAAAAGGTATGGCAGGGGATCACGTGCTCGCTATAGATCAGGGGACGACCGGGACGACCGTCCTCGTTTTCAACCACGCCGGAGTGGTGGTGGGAAGGGCTTATTCGGAGTTCACGCAGCATTATCCGAGGCCCGGCTGGGTCGAACACGACGCGAGCGAAATATGGAACGTCTCGATGCGCGTCGTCGGGGAGGCTTTGGGCGACGCTCAGATCAGCGCGCGCCAGCTCGCCGCTGTCGGTATCACCAACCAGCGCGAGACGGCGGTGATGTGGGACCGTAACACCGGAGAGCCGGTCCACAACGCCATCGTCTGGCAGGACCGTCGAGGGGCGACTCTTTGCGGCCAGCTCTCCGAGGCGGGCAACGACGGCATGGTCCGGGACAAGACCGGCCTCACCATCGACGCATATTTCTCCGGCTCCAAAGTCGCGTGGATGCTCGAGAACGTCGAAGGACTCAAGGAAAGGGCCCAACGGGGCGAAATAGCTTTCGGAACCATAGACTCGTGGCTCGTCTACAAACTCACCGGCGGACACGCTCACGTCACGGACTACTCCAACGCTTCGCGCACCCTCCTCTACAATATCTTCGACCTCAAGTGGGATGACGACCTCCTCGGCCTCTTCGGGGTCCCGAATGAAATATTGCCCGAGGTCAAGCCGAGTTCGTACGTCTACGGCAACACCGATCCCGGAGCCTTCTTCCAGGCCGAGATCCCGGTCGCTTCCATCATCGGCGACCAGCAAGCCGCCCTCTTCGGACAGGCCGCCTATACAAAAGGTCTAGCCAAGAACACGTACGGCACGGGCTCCTTCGCGCTCATGAACACCGGCACCGAGCCGATGCGTAGCGAGGGCGATTTGCTGACGACCATTGCGTGGGGCATCGGGGATGAGGCGGTCGAGTACGCTCTCGAAGGCGCAATCTTTATAACGGGAGCCGCCGTTCAATGGCTGCGCGACGGCCTGGGGATGATCCAGAACGCCGCCGAAACTGAGGAGCTTGCGGGCAGCGTCTCCGACAACGGCGAAGTGTACTTCGTCCCGGCGCTCGTGGGCTTGGGCGCTCCGCATTGGGAGCCGTATGCCAGAGGGACGATCGTGGGCATAACGCGCGGGACGACGAAAGCGCATCTTGCTCGGGCCGCCCTCGAAAGCATGGCCTATCAGACTCGGGACGTGGTCGAGGCGATGGAGAAGGACTCGGGGATAGAGCTGCCGGAGTTTCGGGCCGACGGCGGCGCGGTCGCCAACAAGTGGCTCATGCAGTTCCAGTCGGACATTTTGGGAGTGCCTGTTGAGGTGCCGGAGATCACCGAGACGACCGCTCAGGGCGCGGCGTATCTCGCGGGCCTCGCCACCGGCTTCTGGAAGAGCAAGGAAGAACTCGCCGAGAAGTGGAATCTGGCGCAACGCTACGAGCCGCAAATGAGCGAGGAGGAGCGGAACAGGCTGTATGAGCGATGGCGCGAGGCAGTCGAGCGGTCCAAGAACTGGGCCAGAGAAGCCGTCGATTCGCCCCTCACGTAGCGGAGGAGAAAGATGAAGAAAGTCATCAACGCGCCGGAGAACGCGGTGCCGGAGATGCTCCGGGGCATGGAGAAGGCGCGCGGGGACCTCATCCGCGTCGTACCCGAACACAACCTCGTCATCCGGGCCGACGCTCCGGTTTCGGGCAAAGTCGCCCTCATCTCCGGAGGTGGCTCCGGACACGAGCCGACCCACGGCGGATACGTCGGTCCCGGCATGCTCGACGCCGCCTGCGCCGGAGCCGTTTTCACGAGCCCGACCCCGGATCAAATGCTCGAAGCGACGAAGGCCGTGGACGGCGGCGCGGGAGTCTTCTACGTCGTCAAGAACTACACCGGCGACGTATTGAATTTCGAGATGGCCGGGGAGTTGGCGGAAGCCGAGGGCATACAAACGGACTACGTCGTCACCAACGACGACGTCGCGGTCGAGGACTCGACTTTCACGAGCGGACGACGCGGCATCGCCGGGACCATATTCGTCCACAAGATATGCGGTGCCGCCGCCGACGACGGGAAAGACCTCGCCGGAATAAAAGAGCTTGCCGAGCGGGTCAATGCCAATGTTCGGACGATGGGGATGTCTCTGACGAGTTGCATCCCGCCGGAGGCCGGGGAACCCATATTCGAGATCGCCGACGACGAGATGGAGATCGGGATGGGCATCCACGGCGAACCCGGCACCGAACGGAAGAAGATCGAACCAGCCAACTCCATCGTGGACGAGCTGTTGTCCAAAGTCCTCGGAGATACGGTGGACTACTCAAACTCCGAGGTCGCGGTGATGGTCAACGGCCTCGGCGGGACGCCGCCTATGGAGTTGTACATAGCTTATTCACGGGTCGCGGACGTACTCGAACGCGAAGGGGTGAGCGTCTTCGATTCTCCGTTCGTCGGGGACTACATGACCTCGCTGGAGATGGCGGGGTTCTCGATCACGCTCCTCAAGCTCGACGAGGAGATGAAAGGGTATCTGTCGGCGCCGTGTAGCGTGGCGGCGGGGCGTTCGTTCTAATGTAACGGGAAAAGCGTATCTCTTGGGAAAGGAGAGGTGAATGTTCGAGTTTAGCTTGCTGTTCTTGGTCGGCGCTATCGGAGGTGGGATTTTCGGGGCGGCGATAGGGGGGCTTCCGGCCTTTATCTTCACCGGGTTCGCCGTGATCGCGGGTGTGGCGGCGGCCATAGCGGGGGCCGACTACGATTTCCTCACCAACGTGGCCTTCGGGCCGGTGTTCGGGCCGCACATAGCTTTCGCCGGAGGAGCGGCGGCGGCGGCGTACGCCAAGCGGGCCGGGCTTCTCGAGAATGGCAAGGACATTCTCACCGGCCTCACCGGCCTCGCCAATCCGATGGTCCTTGCGGTCGGCGGCGCCTTCGGCGCGCTGGGATACATAATAGTTACGCTGTTAAATCCTTTCCTCGCCAACTACACCGACGCCATCGCCCTGACGGTCGCCATCTCGGCGATCATCGCTCGGCTGGCCTTCGGCAGTTCGGGGCTCTTCGGCAGCCTGGAGGCGCAGGACGCCCGCGACCGGGGAAGGCTGGTTCCCGGCGGGGATCAAGTCTGGATCCCTTACCAGCAAAGCTGGCTGATGACCACCGTCATCGGAGTCGGAGCGGGCGCCATATCCACGTTCATGTTCCTCGGGATCTACGAGATAAACCCCGACCTTGCCATTCCCGGAGCGGTGCTCGGCTTCGGCATCTCTGCGGCGTCCTTGATCTTCTTGCAATTCGGCACGACGGTCCCGGTGACGCATCACATGTCTCTCGTCGCGGCTTACGCGGCGCTCGTCGCCGTGCCGATAATCGGCCCCACCGGCGCGCTCTTCGTGGGCCTCATAGGCGGCATCGTCGGCGCTCTTCTCGGGGAACTCTTCTCGCGCCTCTTCCTCATCCACGGCGACACCCACGTTGACCCTCCGGCGAACGCCATATGGGTCGGGGCGGCGATCTTCTTCATCGGAGGATTGCTTTTCGGCGGATAGAACGTTTCGGGGCCGCGCTATGGACGTGGCCCCGTTTTCTTTCGTAAGGAGCATGTTTTGAGCGCGACGGAGAAGACAGTCGAGGCGATCCAGGCCATGGCCGCCGCGATGGAGGAGAACCACAAGGAACTCACGAAGCTCGACTCGGCCATAGGCGACGGCGACCACGGCACGAACATGCGCCGCGGATTTGCGGCCGTCCTCGAAAGCCTCGGAAGCTCCCCTCCGAACTCGCCCTCCGACGTCCTCAAGTCCGTCGCGATGACGCTCATCGGCAAGGTCGGCGGCGCGGCAGGCCCTCTTTACGGCACGGCCTTTCTTCGAGCTTCTTCGGTCATCTCCGGCAAGGACGACCTTTCTCCATCCGACGTCGCCGAAGCCCTCGAAGCCGCTCTGGGCGGCATAAAACAGCGCGGCAAAGCCGAAGCGGGGGACAAGACGATGGTGGACGCTTTGGAGCCCGCCGTCGAAGCCGCGAAAGAAGCCGCATCGGGCGGCGGGACCTCCGCCGAAGTCCTCCGGGCCGCCGCTGAAGCCGCCGCGAAGGGTGCGGAGGAGACGATACCGATGACGGCGAAAAGAGGCCGGGCGAGCTATCTCGGACCTCGCTCCGCCGGACACAAAGACCCCGGAGCGGCCTCGACGCACCTCCTCCTCGACGCCGCCGCCCGCTCTCTGGGGAGCTAGCGGATGGTCGGGCTCGTCCTCGTCTCGCACAGCGACGAAATAGCCGGAGGCACAGCCGACCTCGTGCGCCAGATGGCCGGAGAAGTGGAGGTGCATCCCGTCGGCGGAGACCCGGACGGCAACCTCGGCACCGATCCGGAGCGGGTGCAAAGCGCCATCGAAGGCGCCGAAGCCGATGAAGTCCTCGTCTTCGTGGATATCGGGAGCGCGGTGCTTTCGGCGGAGGCGGTGCTGGAAATGCTGGACGAGGACCTTCACGCGCGGGTCTTCCTCGTCGATGCGCCGCTCGTGGAAGGCGCGTTCGCCGCCGGGGTGGTGGCTTCGACGGGAGCGGACGCGAGCGAATGCGTCGAGGCGGCGATGGAGGCCCGCACCGAGCCCAAACTCCGGGATGGGTAGCTTTCGCCGGAGGGTTATCACACCTCTCGACGAGGTAAGAATTACTCGTACTTCATCTGTTTGAAAAGGAGCCCGCATGACCCGCCGGATACCGAAAAACATCGAAAACCATCCTTTCGACCTCATCGTGATCGGGGCCGGAATCAACGGTTCCGGCATCGCCCGCGACGCTTCGATGCGCGGCCTGAAAGTGCTGCTTTTGGATAAGGGCGATATCTCCGACGGCACGACGCAATGGGCGACGCGACTGATTCACGGCGGCCTGAGATATCTGGAATATTATGAAGTCCCCCTCGTGCGGGAATCGCTTCGCGATAGAGAAATCCTCCTCCGCATCGCGCCGCATCTGGTGAAACCTCTCGGATTCCTCGTTCCGGTCTACGACCGCTCCAAGCGTGGTCCCGGAATGATCCGTCTGGGCATGCTCGCCTACGACACGCTCTCTTTCGACAAGAGCATGTCGAACCACAGGATGTTCTCCCGCGAGCAAACCATAAGGCGCGAACCCGGTCTCAACCCCGAAGGACTCGAAGCGGCCGCCTTCTACTACGACGCGCAGGTCGAGTACGCCGAACGCCTCGCCGTCGAGAACGCCGTCTCCGCCCGCGAACATGGCGCGACCGTGCTGACCCACGCTAAGGTCGAGCGTCTGATCCAGGAGAACGGCGACGTCTCGGGCGTGGAGTTCACCGACAAGCTCGGCGGCGGCAAATATTCCGCTCGCGCGCCCGTCACCGTGAACGTCGCGGGGCCGTGGGTGGACGAGGTTCTCGGAGGGGCGTCGTTCGGATTCAGCGGCGGGCGCATGATCGGCGGCACGAAGGGGAGCCACATCGTCGTTGACCCGTTCCCCGGCGCGCCGAAGGGCGAGGCTCTCTACGTCGAGGCCCGCAAAGACGGACGCCCGTACTTCATCGTCCCGTGGAACGGACGATACCTCATCGGCACGACCGATCTCCGATACACGGGCGACCTCGACCACGTCTCAGCCTCCGACGACGAGATAGATTATTTGATCGAGGAGACGAACTACGTGATCCCCCAGGCCGGGCTTACGCGGGACTCGGTGCTGTTCACGTACTCGGGCGTAAGGCCGCTGCCGTACGCGCCGGAGGGTTCGGAGGGTTCCATCTCCCG
>JBOHBL010000976.1:0-9379 GCA_050698295.1 Rubrobacteraceae bacterium
CTGGGACGAACGCGACTACCGGAGCAAGGCGGACAACGTCGAGACTGCGGTGTTCCTCGAAGGTGGCTGGCTCGACCACAACGTCAAGCACTGGGACACGACCCGCTTTTTCATGGCGCTCCCGGACGACCACCCGAAGAAGATGGCTATCGGACAGTGGGCGCACAGCGCCTCCCAGTTCGAGGACGCGCAGGACCTCCGCCACGCCTGGTTCGATCACTGGCTGCTCGGCCTCGACACCGGCGTCATGGACCTCCCCCGCGTGGACACCGAACTGAACACCGGAGAACGCATCCAGATGGACGACTGGACACCGCCCGGCACAAAAAACGTCAAGGTCACGTTGAGTAAAAACGCCGCCCGAGGATCTCTCGCCCTCGAAGGCGAAGGCCCGCCGACCTGGAACGACCTCGACCCGGCGTTCACCGAAGACCGGGCGCTGGACGGAGAGTGCGGCGAAAGCTGCCTCGTCTTCACCTCCGAGCCGCTCAAAAAGGACGTGAGGATCTCCGGCGGTCCCGTGCTCGACCTCCTCGCCTCAACCGACGCCGAGTCCACGCACCTCACCCCCGTAATCTTCGACGAAGACCCGGACGGCACCCGGGAGGTCATAAGTCGCGGCTTCCTCAACACCCGCAACCGGGACGGCCTCGACGTCTCGGAGCCGCTCGCTCCGGGAGAGGAGTACCGGGCGCCCGTCGAGGTTTGGGACACCGACTACCTGCTGCGAAAAGGCCACCGCCTCGGGGTCGCGGTGATGTCGTCCAACGCGGCGTGGGCGCTGCCGGAGGACGACTCGCGGGCGACCACGACTCTGACGCTCGGGGGAAAGTCCCTCCTGAAAGTGCCGGTCGGAGAGGGCGTCAAAGCCCTGCGTCCGGGCGGCAAGCACAAACGGAAATCGCGCGATTAGCTTTTAGCGGTTAGCCATTAGCAAGGACAAAAAGCTAAAAGCCCTCGATCTCACCCGGCTTCACTCGAAGAGCGGCTCGCCGGGACGAGCATATTCGCGAGCTATCTCTCTCCACTCGATACGGGCGTTTTCGTGCTTTGCGTGACGAGCCGCATCGCCTCGATGTTCTCCGGCGGCACCGGATCTTCGAGCCACATTCTCACTTTGTCGCGGAACTTGCCGCCGAAGAGTTGGTGGATTGGCGCTCCGTAAAACTTCCCGACCACGTCCCACAGCGCCGCCTCGATGCCGGAGATGGCGTTGTAGACGATACCGCCCATGGAGCCCGCGCCCGAGGCCGCCCACCGCATCTTCGAGAACAGCTTGTCCACAGTGCGAGGGTCTTCGCCGACGAGCAGCGGTTTCAAATCGGCGATGATCGCCGTGAGCCCCGGCGCGAGAAAGCTCTCTCCGAGACCGGTTATTCCCTCATCTGTGTAAACGCGAACGAAGGTCCAGTCGTAGTTCGCTTCGACGACGGCGGTGCGAACGTCGGTTATTTTAGTTGGTTCTCCCTTCGGTCTGTAGAAACGTAGCATGCTACGTCTCTACGATCAGCTTGGTGTTTTCTCGGTTCGTGACTCCATTCTCTTTCGTATTTCGGCGCGACGAGCGTGTATCCGTACAGCGTCGGGTGTTTGTTGAGGAAGGCGATTACATTATCGTCTTCATAAACTACGTGGTGGAAGAAATCCGGGTCGCCTTCGATGAGCTTGCAAATGAAGCACGGCCCGTTTCGGGTCCGCTCGACGTACGATTCGAGGTCGAAATGGGATCGTTCGGACATCTTTTCCGCCTATTCTCCGCTTCGAGACACCGACGGCGACGCCGTCGAGGATTTTCCGAGAGCCTGTATTCGTGTCGGGAGCATCGTGAGTTCGGGGACGTGGGCGTGGGGCGGGAGCGTGATGAGAAAGCGGCATGCTTCGGCGATGTCTTCGGGCTTGAGGCTCGCGTCGCGGACCTCTTTGGGGGGCGGCTCAGGGCGGTTGTCCAAAATCGGGGTATCCACGATGCCGGGGAGTATCGTTGAAAACCTGACTCCGTTTTCGTGTTCTTCGAAGCCGGCGGCCCTTGCGAGCCCGATCATGCCGAGCTTCGACGCCTGATAAGCCGCCCCCGAAACGTCCGGCCACGTCCCCGAAACGGAAGCTATGAGGACGGCGTCGCCTCGCGAAGCTCTCAAATACGGCAGCGCGGCGTGGACGAAATAGAACGCGCCGGAGAGGTTGACGGCCAGCATCCGATCCCACATCTCCGGCGTCAAGCGGTCGAGCTTTCTGTCCGGCACGTTCATTCCGGCGGCGAGGACGATGATGTCCACGCCGTCGCTCTCCCCGACCTCGCGAACCAACTTCTCAACCGCTTCTCTTTCCGAGACATCCACGGCGTGAGCCGTGAAGTTGCCGGAAGACATGCGCTCTTTTCCCGCCCCCGCGAGCATCGCGTCCCTGCGGCGAGAGACGGCGTGGACCTTCGCGCCGGAATCGAAGAGGAGCTTTGCCGCCTCCAGCCCGATGCCGCTCGACGCGCCGGTGACGATGGCCGTTTTCCTTTCGATGCTCCGCGACATCACTCCACCCTCGATTTATGGTTCGATATCCGCAACCCTTTCCCCCACTCCCCACTCCCCACTCCCTGTCTTTCCGGCTCGGCGAGGAAGACTTTGATCCGCCCGGAAGGGCCGCGCACCAACTCCGCGAAGGCTTCGGGGCCACGGTCGAGGGGAAGGGGTGGCGACAACTCCCCGATCCCGGCTTGTTTGGAGGAGATCCAGGTGACGGCCTGCTCGAAGTCGCTCCTCGTGTACGCATACGAACCCTGCAAAGCGATCTGCCCCCGCACCACCCCGTGAAACCCGAGGGAAGTCACGTCCCCGTGCAGCCCGACGAGGATGACCGTTCCGCCCGGCCTGACGAGTTCGACCCCGAGCCGCCGCGTCGCCTCCGCCCCAACCGCGTCTATGACGAGGTCGGCCCCGTACCCGTCCGTCGCCTCTTTCAGATGTTCTTCCGCTTCTCCGCCGGAAGCGAATACCTCGTTCGCTCCGAGCTGTTTCGCGTGTTCGCGGCGCCCTTCGTGAAGCTCGACGACGGTGACGTTCGGGATGTTCGAGAGGACGGCTGACTGGAGGCACATGAGGCCGATGGTCCCCGCTCCGACGATCACGGCGTTCTCGACCGGCTCTCGCGCCACGCCGAGCCGGACCGCGTGGACGCCGTTGGCGAGCGGTTCGGCGAGCGCGGCGGCGGAGATGTCGAGGTCGTCGGGGATTTCGGAGAGGCTCTCTTCGGGGACGCTGACGTATTCGGCGAAGCCGCCGGGGTGGTGTATCCCGATCATGGTCCGCCTTATACAGAGGTTGTCCATTCCGGCGCGGCACATCCGGCACTCGCCGCAGGAAATCAAGGGATTGACCGTGACGCGTTTCCCGACCCGGCGTTCGTCGTCCGCTTCCACGACCGTCCCGGCGAACTCGTGGCCCATCACCAGGGGCGGCACCCGGTTGCCCATCTTTCCGAGATAACCTTCGACCTCCGAGCCGCAGATACCGGCCGCTCCGGTCCGAAGCACGACGCTCCCGGCCTCGATGCCCGGCTCCGGGACCTCCTCGACCGTCATCTCTTCCGGTCCCCGCCACACGACTGCTTTCATGCCTTGCCTCCCTGTTAGATACTCCCCGGCACGTTCCGCAATGCTACAGAGCGGACGAAATGGGATCAAGGTCGTCCGACCGCTTTTGTTCGTGTCGCTTCCGGCAACTATACTGACCGTCCGGAGGCGGGGATGGCGATAGTCACGGGAGAGGGGACGCCGATGGCGAAACGGCAACCGGTGAAGGAACGCGCGGGCGATCCGCGCAAACAGCTCGTCGAAGCCGGCTACGACCGGATGGCCGGGCGGTATTTGACGAGCAAGGATCCGGAAGACCCACAGACGCTCGCCGCCCTCGAAGACCTCGCGGAGAGGCTGCCGCACGGAGTGTCCGTCCTCGACCTCGGTTGCGGCGCGGGGGTACCGGCGACGAAGCGGCTCGCGGCGAAATACTCCGTAACCGGTGTGGACATCTCGGAGAAGCAACTCGAGCTTGCGCGACGAAACGTCCCGGGAGCGTGCTTTCTCAAGGCCGACATGACGAACCTCGACTTCGAGCCGGAGACCTTCGCCGCCATCGTCGCTTTCGTCTCCATCATCCACGTCCCGCGCGAAGAACATCGGGCATTGTTCGGTGGAATTCACCGCTGGCTCAAACCTGCGGATGCTCCAAGAAGCCGGTATGGAGGTCCTCTCGGCGGAGGCGAAATCCGGCAAAGGAACCGGAGACGAAGCCGAAACCTGGCTCTGGGTTCTGGCGAGGAGACCGAACGGCTAAGCAGTTCCAAGCTGGCTTTCCTCTCTGGGGGCGCGGGCATCCTGCCCGCATGAGCGGAGGAGTGTATCGCGGGCTGGAAGCCCACGCCCCGAGGGAAGCGTCGATCCGCGCTCACCAAACTCGGTTTGGAGGTGCTTAAATGCGGCAACCCACGACAGGGAGCGAAACATGAGCGAAAAAGTAGCTGCGGTACTCGGAGTCGGACCCGGCCTCGGGGCGGCGGTGGCGAAGCGGTTCGCGAGGGAAGGGTTCTCCGTCGCGCTGATGGCCCGGCGCGAAGAGAGCATGAGCGAGGCGAAGCGAGAGATAGAAAACGAAGGGGGCAAAGCCCTCTCCATCCCCACCGACGCGACCGACCCGGCCTCGGTCGAAGCGGCCTTCGAGAAAGTGGGATCCGAGCTTGGGAGTCCGGAGGTCTTCGTCTACAATGCCGGAGCGTTTCAGATGGGCGGAATTCTGGAGCTGGCACCGGACAAGTTCGACGAGTGCTTCAAGGCCAACTGCGCCGGAGCATTCTATGCGGCGGGGCAGGTCCTTCCCGAGATGGCCGAGGCGGGACGCGGCACCATTCTCCTCACCGGCGCGACGGCTTCTCTGCGCGGGTCCGCTCGCTTCTCCGCGCTCGCGGTCGGGAAGTTTGGATTGAGAGCTTTATCCCAGTCGATGGCGCGGGAGTTCGGGCCGCGGGGGGTGCATGTGGCGCACATAATAATAGACGGCCAGATCGACACGGAGAGGGTGCGCGGGATGTCTCCGGATCGGGAGTCCCACACCATGCTCTCCCCCGACGCCATCGCCGAAGAATACTGGAAGCTCCACACGCAGGATAAGACGACGTGGACGCTCGAACTCGACCTGCGTCCGGCGGTGGAGAGTTTCTAGCCGCGTCGCACCCTGGCCGCGACCGACTCGAAGGCCAACCTCTCGGCTTCATCGTCGAGTGGTTCGATCTCGAAGGAGTCGTCGGTTTGTTGGATGGCGCTCTCAATGAGCCGATCCGCGAACCACGGGTTCTTCGGGAGGAGCGAGCCGTGCAAATACGTTCCATACGTGTTCAGCTTCCTCGCGCCCTCGGTCCCATCCTCGCCGTTGTTGCCGAAGCCGGAGACGACCTTCCCGAGCGGTTCGACATCTCCCAGGCGCGTCCGTCCGCCGTGGTTCTCGAAGCCGACGATTTCGCGGAAAGACCCATCCTCCAGCGGAACCCGGACGAGGACGTTGCCGATGAGGCGCGCTTCGTCCGGCTTTCGCGGCTCGGTGCGGAGGTCGAAGATCCCCACGCCGGGAAGCTTCTCTCCGTCGGCGGTTTCGTAGTGGCTCCCCATCAACTGATAGCCGCCGCAGACGCCGAGGATGACGCCTCCCTCGTCGGCTATGGACCTCAGGTCCGCGCCCTTCGACCCCGACAGGTCGTCGGCGAGGAGCGCCTGCTCCCGGTCCTGTCCGCCCCCGAAGAGGAAGATATCGCAGCCGGTCGGTTGGATGGACTCGCCGAGCCTCACGTCCACCACCTCCACGTCGATGCCGCGCCACTCGCAGCGTTTCTTTATGGAGATAACATTTCCGCGGTCTCCGTAGAGGTTCATCATGTCGGCGTAGAGGTGGTGGATGGTTAGCATGTCGCTCCCTTCGGTCGCTCCGGCTTCAGGTTTCAGGCATCAGGTCTGGCGGTGGCCGAACCACCGCGCCCCCACGCAACCAGAGTCCAAGTTCCGCCTTTTTGGCGGGCGCGGTATTCGATGCCCGGTGCGCCGACCACGGGTTTCCTGATGCCTTCATGCATCCTCCCAAAACGGGTGCGTGTATCCGAGTTCGCTTAAAGCGTGCCGGATCTCCAGCATCGCCGTGTATGTCGGCAACACGTAGAGCGTCTCTCCCGACGGCGTTGCCTGGAGGGCGGCTTTGATGGCTTTTTCTCTGTCGGGGATGACATCGCCCACAGGAAGGTCCGCGTATTTCAGACGCACGGCCATGTCCTGGGCGCGGATGCCGCTGACGGTGAAAGGTTCGCGTACTTCGTTCGACTCCGCCAGCATCTCGAAGTCCACGTCCCACAGCCAGGAGACGTCGCGTCCGTCGGCGTCGTTGTCGTTTATGGCGATGAGGACGTGGCGGGCCTCGCTCGCGACGAAGGTGCGGAGTATCTCGTTGAAACCGACCGGGTTCTTTATGAGGAGCAGGAAGGCTTCTTTGTCTTTCGCCTTCACCCTCTCGACCCGCCCGAACGCCCCGCCGAAAGACTCGATCCCAAGCCTCACGTCTTCGAGCCCAACCCCCATCTCCGAGGCGACCACGGCGGCGGCGAGCGCGTTGTAGACGTTGTAGAGCCCCGGAAGCCGGATCTTTATTTTCGTCTCCCCCTCCGGGGTTGCGAGGATGAAGCTCGTTCCCTTCGCTCCGTCGAATCGCACCCGGCTCGCGCGGTACGCCGGTTCTGGCCTCGTGAAATCTCCCCTCGGGCAATCGTAGATCCCGACGTGACCGAGGTAGACGGCGTCGTAAGTGAGGTCGGTGCCGCAAACCGGACAGCTCTTCGAGTCGGCGACGTGCTGGAGACGACCGGTGTCGAGAGAGGGATCTTCCACGCCGAAATAGACGGATTTTTCGGTCGAGCGTCCGAGGCTCGCCACGAGCGGGTCGTCGGCGTTGAGGACGACAGATCCGCCGGAAGGCAAATCTCCGAAGGCCGAGGCGATGACCTTCCCGAGGTACGCCAGTTCGCCGTAGCGGTCGAGTTGGTCTCGAAACAGGTTCAGCACGGCGAGGAGTTTCAGCTCGGCTTCGGCGGCGACCTTCGGGACGCTCGCTTCGTCCACCTCGAAGAGGGCCGTCCCGGAGCGGGGTTTGCCGAAGAGGCTCGAATCGGAGACGAGAGCCGCCGTCACGCCCGTGACGAGGTTCGCCCCCGTCGAGTTGTTCACGGCCTGTGTCTTCGCCGTTTGCAGGATCCCACTCGCCATCCGGGCCGTCGTCGTCTTGCCGTTGGTGCCGGTGATCGCCGCCGCCCCGCCCGGAAGCCTCTTCGAGAGCTTCGTCAGAACCTTCGGGTCCACGCGCCGGGCCACCACGCCCGGCACAGTCGAGCCCCCGCCCGTCCTCAAAGTCCGGCTCGCGAGCTGCGCCGAGCGCGCCGCGAGGATCGCCAAAGAGAGGCGGACGTTGTCCAAAACTTTACTCACGGCGGGGATTATAAGGCAGAACGCCTCCGAGCCCTGTTGACATCGCCGCTTTGAGTGGAGGAGGCACAGAGACTGCGGGAGAGGGAGGCGGGGGCCAAGGCGGAGGAGGAGACTCCGGCTCCGGTGGTCAGGGACAGCCAACGGCGGGCATTGGGGAGCCCCTGACTGTCGGGGACGCCGAGTGGCTCGTTAGCAATGCCGTGCAGACCGACCAACTCCAGTCGCAGTTCGGAGGTCCCGCTGCTCAGGGTAACTTCATCGTGGTGGACTTCACATTCACGAACAATACCGGCGAGGCTGTAACCCTGGATCCGGTAACGATGACGCTCGTAGACGGTCAGGACCGACAGTTCGACGCGGATACGGATACTTTCGAGTACATACCCGAAGGAAGAGATTTGTTCCTCGAACAAGTCAACCCCGGCGTCACCCAGGAGGGACAGGTGATCTTCACCGTCGCCCCTGACGCAGCAGACTTTCAACTGGAGGTTGGTGGAGCGGGATTCCTCTCCACGGAAACGGGCCGCATAAACCTCGGCTTCTAACCATGAGGATCGCGACGACCATCATCTCTTTGTTCTTGATGTTGATCGTCGGTCTTCAATCGTGCGTCGTGGCTTTCGGAGGGACTCTCAGCGGTGACGAGAGCCTCTCCGGAGGCGGCGCCATCGGCATGTTCGTGGCCTTCCTGTTCTTGCTGGGCGGAGCGTTCGCGATCTCCTTTCCCGTGGTCTCGCTCTCGGCGTTCGTGCTTTCCGCAGTCCTCTCGCTGGCCGTCGGGGTGGGCTCCGAGTTTGCGGACATGGCGATCTGGGCTTTCGTCGCCTTCATCCTCGCCGTGATGAGCTTCTTCGGCATGAGGGAGAAGAAGAGAAATACCGAAAGCCGGTCGAGGGTCGCTTAACGGTCTGGTCCCGCGCTCTATGCAAGCCTTTGTCGGCGCAGCTTCATCGCGCCCGACCCCCATCGAAAACCGCCCTTTCGTCCGGGTGTCTTCTTGCGGTAACGCGGTAAAAATAGCGCATGGAGATCTTCGAGAACCTCTCGGCGAGTTCGAGGCTGGAGAAGGAGTCGCTCGACGCCTATTCGCGGGCGGTGCGGGACGTGACGGAGAAGCTGGAGCCGGCTGTGATCTCGGTCGGGCTCGCGAACGGACGGGCCGGCGGGAGCGGGGTTATTCTGGGAGCGGACGGGACGTCGGCGACCGCCGTGACGAACAGCCACGTCGTGCGCGGTCTGAGAAGAGCTGGAGCGCGCGGGCTTCGGGCTATGCCTTCGGGCGGGTCTCCGGTTGCGCTCAAAGTGCTCGGCGACGACGCGCCGAGCGATTTGGCGGTGGTTCGTTTCGAGCCGGAGGAGGACCCCGTGGTCGCCACGCTCGGCGAGGCCGGAAATCTGGTAGTCGGGCAACTCGTCGTCGCCATCGGAAGCCCGCTGGGATTCCAAAGGACGGTGACCGCCGGTGTGGTGAGCGCGCTCGGGCGTTCCATCCGGGGCGAGAGCGGAAGACCGATAGAAAACGTCATCCAGACGGACGCGGCGATCAACCCCGGCAACTCGGGAGGCCCGCTCGCCGACGCCTCCGGGCGCGTCGTGGGGATAAACACCGCGATCATCGGCGGCGCGCAGGGCATCGGCTTCGCCGTCCCGGTCTCGGCGACTTTCAGGCGTGTGATCTTCGCCCTCGTCACCGAAGGCCGCGTGAGACGAGCCTACCTCGGGGTCGGCGTGGTAACGCGCCCCGCGAGCGGGAACTTCTCCGGCGGCGCCGGCGTCGAGAACGTCGCCCCCAACAGCCCGGCGGAGAGGGCCGGTGTCAAACCCGGAGACGTGATCGTCGGCCTCGGAGAGACCGACATCGGCTCCACCGACGAG
>JBOHBL010000977.1:0-1820 GCA_050698295.1 Rubrobacteraceae bacterium
CTCCACTCCCCACTCCCCGTAGTTTCTCGTCCATCACCTTCACGTTCGGTTCGAGTCCGGTCCAGAGTTTCTGGGCGTGGACACCCTGATAGAGGAGCATCCTCTGTCCGTTGACCACTTTTAGACCGAGACCTGCGGCGGTGTGAAGCAGCCGGGTCCGGTCGCCGGGGAGGTATACGGCGTCGGCGACTGCGGCGTGTTCGGGGAGGCTTTTCAGGTAGGCCTCCGGGACGGGGAGCGGGTCGCCGTCGTTCATGCCGAGCGAGGTCGCGTTTATGAGCAAGTCAGGGGCGGTTTGCGATTCTTCCAGAGCGCCGAGCGGGTGGGTTTGCATGCTCGTCTCGTTCGCCGACTTCCTCAGCTTGTTCGCCAGCTCTTCGGCTCGCGCCAAGTTGCGGTTGAAGATGTGCAAGTCTCCGGCCCCCTCCTCCCGGAGCGCGAAGGCGATGGCCGAGGCGGCGCCTCCTGCTCCGAGGAGTGTGATCCGCCGTCCGGCAAGCTCCACGCCGGCTTCGCGGCACGCTTCGATCAGACCACTCCCGTCGGTGTTGTGGCCGCGGAGAGTGGAGTCTTCGATGACGACGGTGTTCACGGCCCCCGAGACGGCCGCCGCTCCGTCTATCTCGTCGAGAAGAGGGATGACCTTCTCCTTGTGGGGCATCGTGAGGTTGAAGCCCCGGAAGCCGAGGGCGGCTGCGCCTTGAACAGCCTCGGGTAGTTTCTCCGGGTCCACGTCCATCGCGACATAGACGTAGTCGAGACCTTCGGCTGAGAAGGCGGCGTTGTGCATCGCGGGGCTGAGGCTGTGTTCGACGGGGCGGCCCATCAAGCCCAGGAGCTTCGTCTTGCCGGTGATCAAAGCGTTCGTACTCTCCTGTCGATTTTATCTCTCAGAGCATACTAACGCTCCGAAGGGACATTCGCCGCGGAGATCACAGCCGACACGGATTCCCTGGCCCGCCGGGCGAACTCGACCGGGGACATGGTCTCCCGCAATGACAGCACGGGAGCTTCGACGCTGACAGGCAGGTCCGGCGGAAGCGCGGACATGAACTCCGCGAGCGGCAACTCGCCATCTCCCGGCAAGAGGCGCATCGCCCGGCTTTCGAGCTGAAGGTCGGTGCCGTCGGTGGACTGCCCGCGAGGCAGACTGCGGGGGCGCGGCAGTCCGGTCGGCGGGTCCAGCGGCGCGTCGCATAGCTGGACGTAGCCGAGAAGCCGAGGGTCGAGAGAGCGAAGCCGTTCGAGATCGCCGCCGAAACGCCGGAAGTGAAGGGCGTCGAGCAGGACTCCGCCTCCGTCCGAGCGTTCGGCGATATGGAGAGCCACATCGAGGTTCGAGACTTCCGTGTAGGTGATCGGCTCGATGAGAGGCCGAAGTCCATATGGACGCGCATCCTCAGTCAGGGCGGCGAAGGTATCGGAGGCGCGCTCGATGTCGGGGTCGTCGCCGTTGACGGTAACGTAGCGAGCGCCGAGCCTCGCCCCCGCCTCCAGCACGCCCTCGTAGTCCTCGCGTTTCGTGCCGGGACGAAGACGAACGACCTCCACGTCGAGTACGCGGACACCGGTTTCATCCAGTCGGCGGATGGTCTCCTCCAGCATCGGGGAGCCGGCGGTCATGGGCCAGGGTTCCTCGTCCGGGGCCGCGGCGGCCACGCGAAGACCGACCGAGTCGAACCCAACTTTCCCGGCGATGGTCACCATCTCAGGGGGCGATACGTCCAGCATCGTGAGGTGGTCCACCGCCACTTCCGTTGTTGTACTCACTTCGTCTCTCCTGACTTTGTCATCGGGACGCCCCGGAGGAGTGGAGGAGG
>JBOHBL010000978.1:0-3461 GCA_050698295.1 Rubrobacteraceae bacterium
GCGCCGAGGAAGAAGACGACCATGAAGCGTTGGGAGCGGAATGGGAGGAGTCCTTCGAGGAGGGGAAGCTGGTAGAGGGCGGAGTGGACGAGGGTGGTTCCCCTCCCGGACAGCGTGATCGCCGCGACGGCGAGCGCGGCGAAATACGGCACCCCGTACCGGACGGCGTCGCCGCGGGCGATCAGCGGCGCGGCGAGCGCGAGCGTGATCACCCCCGCCCCGGCGTAAAAGTCGCTCGGCGGAAAGATGAGCTGCTTCCAGTCGCCGATGTCCCATCCCCCGGTCGGGAGAAGCTCTCTCTCGTAGCCGCCCGCGAGCGACGAGAGGGCGTTGTACTCCAGCCGGGGGAGGAGCCCCGCGGCCGCCAGCCCGAACCCGACCGCGAGGATCGAAGCGCCGACGAAGACACCGCCGAAGACGCGCCCGGCGACGCTCCGCATATGTTCGGGAGGAAATAGAAAAGCACGATAAGCCACGTAGCCGCCGAGAGCGAGCAAAGCGTAGTAAGAACCTTGCCCGAGCCACGAGGCGAGCATCTGGCTCACCGCAAGCCCCGACAAAGCGCACCATAAGATGCGGTCGAGGAGCCTCCGACTCCGTATCGCCATCTCCGCGCCGAGGATGGAAATTGGCAGCCACACCATGACGCTCGCGAAGGCGAAGCAGCAAATATTCCTCACATAGAGAAAGTTGCCGAACTCGTAGGCGACCGCCGCGACGAGCGCGCCCGAGGCCCGCATCCCGAGCGCGCGCGCCAGCGCGTACACGCCAAGCCCGGCCATGAGGAGGTGGAGGAAGACGTAGCTTTTCGCGGCGAGGACCGTGGGAAATAGAGTGAAGAGAGCCATCGCGGGCAAATACGTCCAGCCGGAGAGGGGGTCGGCGGCGAAGGGCGTCCCCGAAAACTGGTGCGGGTTCCAGCCCGGAAGAGTTCCGGAGCGGAGCGTCTCCCCGAGAAAGGAGTACCACGGATAGAATTGGGTGGCCGCGTCGAGGCCAACGGTCACCCCGTCGAGGAGGACGTTGCGGGCGGAGATGACGGTGAGCAGCAAGATCGCGACGACGGCGTCCGCGTCGGCGAGGATCCACGCCCGCCCCCGGACGGCCTCCCACATTCGGGAAACCACGCTTCGCTTCGATGTTTTAAGGCGCGAGGTCATGAGGCGTTTCGGGTCGGGGTCTCATGCCGGCGGATAAGGTCGCGCGTTCTCCCACGTCTCGGGGATCGAATCCACCCGTAGAGGCATCGAGTACGGAACATCGGGTGTTTTTGGATCGAGCGCGGCCGCTCGAAGCCTCGACAGTGTGGCGGGCGCCTCCTCATGAGCGACGCTATCGCTTCACCTCGTGGACGATGCTCCTCCGCCGGAGCATCTCCTCGGCCTCGGCGAAGTAGTCGCGGATGTCTCCCTGGCTCTTTATCCACTCGATGTACCGCTCGACGCCGTCCGCGAGATCCACCTCGGGAGCGTATCCGGCAGAAGCCGCCCGAGAAATGTCCGGCGTCAAATGGCGCATCTCGCCGGGACGGAACTCGCCCCTCGCGACAGGCTCGATGCCTACGCCGAGGGCCGATGAGACCATCTCGGCGACCTTCCTTATCGTCGTCGGACGCCCCGTCCCGATGTTCACGGGGAGGCCGTCGAGCTTGCCGGTCGTTGCGGCGAGGAGGTTGGCGCGGGCGATGTCCCCGACATAGCAAAGGTCGCGGGTCTGCTCTCCGTCCTCATAAAGTACGGGCGGGTTGCCGCTGAGGAGGCGCGTGCAGAAAATCGCGATGACGCCCGTGTACGGGTTGAAGATGGACTGCCGAGGCCCGTACGTGCACGAATACCGCAAAGCGACGGTCGGGATGCCCGTCTGCCTCCCCCACGTGAGGACGAGGCGTTCCTGGTCCATCTTGGTGATGGCGTACACCATCTCCCCCCCGACGGGAGCCTCCTCCGGCGTCGCCGTGGACTCCGACGGCTCGCCGCACACCGGACATCGCACCGAGAAGTCCCCGGCGGCGAGCAGCTCGGTCGCGCGGGTCTCGGGGAAGACGGGGCCGTGGTTCGGACAGAGAACGGCCCCCTCTCGGTAGACGGCCTGCGAGGAGGCGACGACGACTTTCTCGACGGGCAGATTCTCGTCGCGGATGGTTTCGAGCATTTGCGCGGTTCCGAGGCTGTTTACATGGACGTATTTCGCCATCTCGGGCATGTACCCGCCGTACGCGGCCTGGTGGAAGACGAGGTCCACGCCTTCGAGCGCGTTTCTCACGTCGTCGCGGTCGCGGATGTCGGCGTGGAGGAATTCCGCTTCGGGGGGTATCCACGGCGGTTTGCCGTTTCGGTGGGTCTGTGGCTCGAGGTTGTCGAGGATACGCACCCGGTAGCCCTCGGAAAGCAATAAGTCCGAGAGGTGCGAGCCGATGAGGCCCGCGCCGCCGGTCACCAGCGCGTGTTTGCCGCTTATTTGTCGCTTCATGGTTTCATGATACTCCTTCGTTTTGTACGGTTCCCGCGGCGTCCCCGGATGCTTCGGGGCGGCGGCGAATCCAGTGTGGACCCATCCTATCCCAGGATTATCGGGAGCATCACTCCGAGTCCCAGCACGAAGAGCCAGAGCGCGGGGGCCGGGGTGCCGAGCGGGCGCCGGCGGCGTCTCTCGCGGGCGGCGATGCGCGGGTCGAGGCGCAGCCAGCCGGCGTGGCGGCGCTCCAGCAACAAGAACACGCAGGCCGTCGCGGCACCGTAGATGAGGTGCCCGATCAGGGACGGCAGCAGGGCGCTGGCGGCTTCGGTCGTCCAGGTGAAAGGCTCGCCTAATAAGATCGGCATCAACGTCAACGGGCCGAGGAACCACCAAGCCAGCCCGTAGAGCATGCCCCAGGCGACGCCGGAGCCGAAGTCGGGCGCCTCGTGGCGGAACAGCACGCCGTAGCTCATGCCGATGAGCGTGCTTATCCCCATGTGGACCACGAAGCCGAGAATCGGCGACGAGCCGCCCGCCAGGTCGGCCACCTTCGGAAGGAAGCCGGTGGCGACCATCACCAGGCTGAACAGCAGCCCGCCCGCCAGGCTCGCCGCCGCCCCCCAGCCCAAAGAGCGCAGAGTGCGCGTCCCCGGCCCCTCGACCTCGCGGTTGATCGGGTCCGAGTCGTGGAAGAAGCCGACCCAGAGCCGATCCAGCGCGGCGTAGACCAGGCCAACGAGCAGACCGTAGGTCACGTGCCCTACCAACGAGCCGAACAGGGCGGCGCCTTGCTGGTATGACCAGTCTACCGGGTTGCCTCCGAGGAGGGGCAGGAGCGTGAGCGGCCCCAGGAACCACCAGAATATGCCGTAGGCCACGCCCCAGCCGATGCTCGAGCCGAAGCCGCGGACGCTGCGCTGGAACAACGCGCCGAAGCTCGCGCCGATGACGACCGCGATGGCGAAGTGGAGCGTGACGCCCACCATGACCGAGTCGGAGTTGAC
>JBOHBL010000979.1:0-1199 GCA_050698295.1 Rubrobacteraceae bacterium
CTCACGTCCGCGTCATGCACTACGACCTGCGCGCTCCCCGGCAGGTTGAGCCGGACGGCGGCGAGCAGCTTTCCGAAAGCTCCGTCCTCGTAGCCGTAGTCCTCGCTCGCGGCTTCGGCGATAGCCGCCTCCCGCCAGCCGACCTTCGGCCGGATGCTTTCCTCGTTTTGTTTGCAACTCCTCATAATCGATGAACCGTTCCGATATCGTCCACGCGAAACCCCTTTCCCGCCCTCGTCCGACAGGACTCAAAGCCCGGCGCATGGTGGTTACGATGCGCGTTGCCCGGTGCCCGCGTGATTCGTGCTGGGCTCGTGAATGACGCTGGGGAATCGAACCCCTCGCGCCGCCCCGGCGCGTCCACCGTTTTCAGCGGCTGGGAGGACAACTTTCGGGCCGTTGCCGGACCCTCGCGCCCGCTGCTTTCTTCTCGTCGGATTACCTGCTTCGCGTTTTATTCCATCAACTCGATATTCCAGTTGGCCTGCTGGACGGCTGTGTCGAGCTCGCGCCTGTCTTTCGCCAACTCATCCATCCTGCGCCGCAACGGGCCGACCTCGACGGTCGAGAGTATCTTTATCTCCTGCCGCCCATACCTCGGCATCCTCTGCGACGCGGCCTCGACCAGAGTCCCAATGACGCTGCGCCTGAGCGCGAGCGCGTCCCGCCTCGCCAAAGCGTCCGTCAACGTCGTCGAACCATCAGCGAGCATCGAACTCAAGTTCGTGCGGTTGATCCCACGCACAAGCCGCTCCAACTCAGCGACTACCTCCTCGGCCTGACCGAGCAATGCCTCCACATCCTCGACCGGCGCCTCACCCTCCTGCACGAGCGCGCTCTGGCGCATCCTCGCCCGCAACTGCTCGACCCTCCACTGCAAGTCCGCCCTCCTCGCCAACGCTTCCGCCAACCTCATTCCATCTCACCTCCTCTCAGAAAATCCCGACAACCACAAAACAGAACCGATTGTACACAAATATTGAACTAAAAACAAACGATTTTTGAACATTATTCTGACATCGCGTGAACCGTTTCTGTATAATAGGAAAGACGGAGATAAGATCGGGAACGGAGGTTCGAGAAATGAAAGTCGCAAGAGTTTGCAGAGTAAGCGACGAAAGAGGGAGGCTGAGGATCGTGCGCGGAGTCGTGGAGGGTTCCGGGATGGTCGAGGCGTCGGCGGAAGAGAGGGCGAGGAC
>JBOHBL010000980.1:0-15714 GCA_050698295.1 Rubrobacteraceae bacterium
ACGTGGGCCGACGGCGAAGGCAACCCGGACTTCCACCTCTCCGCCCCCGACGCGGGCCGCCTGGCGGCGATGGCCGGCGCGAAGAAGCTCGCCCTCACCCACGTCGCAAAACCGAGAGCAAAAGACGCCGTCAACGCCGCCCGAAAAGAATTCGCGGGCCCGGTCGAACACGCGAAAGCCGGCTCGGCGCTGGAATTCTAAGCGCCTCCAAACCGAGTTTGGCGGGGCGTGGGTATTCTGGGGGCGTAGGCTTCCAGCCCGCGACAGGTGCCTTCTCTCATGCGGGCAGGATGCCCGCACTCCCAGGACCTTCTCTCGGATCCAGCCTGGAGTTGTTTAGCCGGCGTTCAGTTCGAGTTCGCTTGTGATCTCGATGCTGTCCCGGATCGAACGCGCCACCGGACATGAGTCCGCGTACACCGAAAGGACCCGCTCGATGGTCTCGCGGTCGTCTTCGCCCGCGCTCAGGCGGAAGGACTGTCGGATCCTCTTCACCACCAGGACCTTGTTTTCCAGCTCGACCTCCCCGACCGTCTCGGCGCTAAGGTCTTTGAAATCGACTCGACGCGCTGCCAGCGCGCCCGCAAAGGTGCCGAGCAGTCACCCGCCCGCCGCGGCCACCAAATAGTCGAGCGTCGTCGAATGCGGCTCCTCGGAGTCGGGCGAAACGCCGTAGTGTTCGGCCACCGCGCCGTGTACCCCAAAGAGTATCGGCTCGCTCTCGGCGGGGAGGTGGGCGCGCCGGATCTTCCCCTCCACCGGCTCCACCCTCACCCGCGAAACGTAAGCCGCTTCCGGCATATCTCTCCTCCTATCGCGCAAGCGCGTGGTATTCCTCGTTGGGGATCTTACCGCACGCCAGCGACATCCGGTTCGTGAAGTTGTACATGCTGGCGACTTCGGCGACATCCCAAATTTCTTCGAGCGTCAGGCCGAGAGATCGCAAACGCTCGATGTCCTCCGGCGAGCATTCGAGGGGTTCGTTGGTTATTTTGACGGCGTAATCGAGGATGGCGCGGCGGCGTTCGTCGAGACCGGCGCGGCGGTAGTCGAGGGTGATGCGATCCGCGAGTATCGGATCTCCAAGAGCTTCCCGGAGCGCCGCTCCATGCGCCACCAGACAGTAGAGACAGCCGTTCTCCATCGAGACGGCAACCGCGATCATCTCACGCTCCGCCGCATCCAGGTTCTCCGTCGGCTCGTGCAATTGCCTGTAGTGGTTGAACCATGCCGAGAGCCTCTCGGGCCGGAAGCTGTATGCCCGGAACACGTTCGGCACGAAGCCGAGGTTCTCTCGGGCTTTGGCGAAGAGCCCCCGCAGGCTCTCCGGCAACTCCGACTCGTCAGGGACGGGAAACCAGCTTATTGGGGTATCAGTCTTCTTTTGCGTATCGGTCACTCATTCTCCTCTCCTGGTCGGACTCCCAGTATATCCGAAGTTCCGTCCAGCCCGTCCTGTAGCTCGCCGTTCGGGAAGATGGCGCTCTCGAAATGTACGGGGTGGACACCGGTCTTGTCGTGGAGCATTTCTTCGGGGACGACGACATACGCCGATGACGGCCTCTGCAAGGAGTGGCTCGACCGGGAGGGAATCCCCCACGAAGACTTCGTCCACTTGACTGGATACGCGGTCTTCTTTGCTGGTAGGATACGAGGGTTACGGAACGTCCTCTGGAGGGGCGGAACATGAGGTCATACAGGACGCTGACGCCCGGCGGGGCGGGGTCGTGGGTGATCCCGCTGTTTGCCCTTGCCATGTGGGCTCTTGCGACGCTCTCCTTCGCGGCGTTCTCCGACGGGCGAGCTTCGATCTCGACCGCCGTCTACGGTGTCTCCGCGCTCTTCGCGTTCGGCTCGGTGCTGGCGGCGACCCGCGTCAAATACTCGCGGCGGGGGTTTTGGATCCTGCTCTTCTGCGCCCTGACTCTCCGACTCGTCGGCGACGCGAGCTGGAGCGTAGGCCAGCTCCTGGGCGTCGGCGCGCCGCCGTTGTGGTCGGTGTACGCGGTCTACGGAACCTCGTATCTGCTCTTTTTCGTCGCGGTTTTGCGCCTCGTGTTCAGAGCGACGCGCGGCATCCTCTCCGTCGTCGTGCTCGACGCGGCAGTCATCATGCTCTCGGTGGGGACGCTCGCCCGGTATTTCGTGCTCGACCCCGCCGCGAGCGGGGGCGCCTCGATGGCGATCCTCTCTTCCCTGGCCTGCGAGGCGGGACTCCTCTTCTTGTGCCTGACGGTCCTCTCGGCGGAGCGAAAGCCTCCCTTCATCAGGGCGCTTGCCGCCGCCTTCCTCGCCTTCCTCGCGGCCGACGGCCTCTACCTCGCGGCTCATTCCGCCGGGCCGTACGAGCCGGGCGGATGGCCCGAGATGTTCTGGGCGCTCGGCCTGATCCTCTTCGCCCTCTGCGCCATGAAGCCCACTACCCTGGAGAACGCCGCTCCGAGCAGCGAGATACGTCCCTGGCGCGTGTTCTCTTTCTGGTTCGGGCCGCTCTCCCCCGCGATGCACTGCGCCTTCCTTCTCGCGTGGGGAGCGGTGAACCCTCCGTTGCCGTCCTACGCGCTCGTGGTCGGGTCGGCGGTCGCCGTGTATCTGGCGTTCAGGATATCGCTCACCGCCTACATCACCCGGAAGATGCGCCTCGAAGCTCAGAGCTTCGCCGTGCGCGACGAGCAGGGCCGCATCTCCGAAGAACTCCACGACACCCTCAAAAGGAGCGTCCACAGCGTCTCCCTCCTCCTCGACGAATACGAAAAAGCAAGGGGAAAAGACGACCCGAAGGCCGGGGATCTCCTCTCCGAGGCGCTGTCCGCGTCGCGGGAGGCGAACTACCAGGTCGGGCGTCCGATAGAAGAGTTGAGGGCGAGGTGGGCCGGAGGAGACCAGGACCCCTCCCCCCTGCTCGGCAAGCTCGTCGAGGACTTCGAGAAGCACTTCGGGATAAAGCCCCACGAAGACCTCCGCGCGGACCTGAGCCGCCTCTGCCCGAACGAACTTGCGGCGGCGTACAAGATCGCCAGCGAAGCCCTCCGAAACGCCGCCAAACACTCCGGCGCGAAGAACGTCTGGCTGGAGTCCAGAGAAGTCGGACCCGTCACCATAGTCCGCATCCGCGACGACGGAAAGGGATTTTCTCAAGAAGACACCGCCTCCGGCTACGGCCTCGCCTCCATGCGCGACCGGGCCGAAAGGTCCGGCGGGAAGCTGGACATAATCTCAGATCACTTGAGAGGCACGACGGTGCAGGTCAGGTTCGAGAAACGGGGACGCCTGTGAAGTGTCTCTATATCCTCCGCTCCGAGTAGCGGTTCGTTATGGGCATCCGGCGGTCGCGCCCGAAGGACCGGCTCGTGACTTTTATGCCGACCGGCGCCTGCCTCCTCTTGTACTCGGCGCGGTCCACGAGCTTGACGACCCGCCTCACGTCCTCCTCGTCGAAGCCCATCGCCACGATCTGCCCGATGCCCTTGTCTTCCTCGATGTACGCTTCGAGGATGGGATCTAGGATGTCGTAAGGCGGCAGCGAGTCCACGTCGCGCTGACCGGGCCGAAGCTCCGCCGAAGGCTCCTTCGTCAACACGGACTGGGGGATGATTTCTATTCCTTCGACCTCGTTGATGTGGCGGCAGATGCGGTAGACGAGCGTCTTGGGGACGTCCTTGAGGACGGCGAAACCTCCGGCCATGTCTCCATACAAGGTCGAATATCCGACGCTCATCTCGCTCTTGTTGCCCGTACTCAACGCGATCCAACCGAACTTGTTCGAGAGCGCCATGACGAGGTTGCCCCGGATGCGAGCCTGTATGTTTTCTTCGGCGATGCCTTCGGGCATGTCTTTGAAACTCTCTTCGAGCATCTCTCTGTAGGCGTCGAAGGCGGGGGCGATGGCTATTGTCCGCGTGTCTATGCCGAGGTTTTCCGCGAGCAATACCGAGTCGGTTTTCGACCCCTCGGAAGAATATTCGCTGGGCATCAATATCCCGGTGACGTTTTCGGGACCGAGAGCTTTGGCGGCGACGGCGGCGGTGAGCGAGGAGTCCACGCCGCCCGAAAGTCCCAGCACCGCCCGCGAGAAGCCGTTTTTGCGGAAGTAGTCGCCGAGCCCGAGAACGAGCGCCGCAAGCGCCTCGCCTTCTTCGGGCAGGAGTTTCTCGACCCTGGGTTCTCTGGACCTGCTGGGATCCACTTTCTCCTTGTAGCCGGGGACTTCGACGAGCCTGGGGTTGGGATCGAGGTTTTCCTTGCGCGGGCGCGACTCGTGGAGGCGGCGCATGAGGGCCTCTTCGGGGTAGATGTCAACGAAGAGCAGGTCCTCCTCGAACTGCTTCGCCCTCGCCACGAGGTCCCCCTCCGGGTCGAAGACGAGGGAGTGCCCGTCGAAAACCAGCTCGTCCTGCCCCCCGACGAGGTTGCAGAAAAGGACGTAGCAACCGTAGTCCGAAGCCCTCACGGAAAGCATCTTCTCTCTGGAGGCGCCTTTGCTGCGGTGGTACGGGGAGGCTGAGATGTTCAGCAGGACGTTCGCCCCGCCGAGGGCCTGCTCGCGGGCGGGTCCGCCGGGATACCAGATGTCTTCGCAGACGTTGACCCCCACGAGCACGCCGTCGCAGCGCAGCACGGGCGCGCCCGTTCCCTCGCGGAAGTAGCGGTTCTCGTCGAAGACGCCGTAGTTGGGCAGGTAACGTTTGTGGTAGCGGTGGAGTACCTCGCCGCCGGAGACGATGGCGCAGGCGTTGTGGAGGTCCATGCCGAGGTCCACGAACCCGACCGCCGCGACAACCTCCGGCGGGACTTTCGCCGCGAACTCTTCGAGAGCGTGGAGGTTCTCCCGGATGAAGCTCGGACGGAGCAGGAGGTCTTCCGGGGGATAGCCGGTAATCGACAGTTCGGGAAAAGCGACGAGACCTGCCCCGTCATCGACGGCGCGGTCCAGAACGTCCGCCATCCGCTCGACGTTGCCCCACACGTCGCCGACGGTCGTGTCGATCTGGGCCAGAGCCACTCTCATGGGCTTAATATAGCGTGTCGGGGCGGGTTACGCTGGCGGCGGCGGGGGTGTAAAGTGTCGTGGAAAATGGAAGCTATCACTCACTGAGAGGAGATTGCGGGTGGCGGGCGGTGATTCCACGGGAAGAGAAGCGAAGGAGCATGCCGAAGAAGCCGCGAGGCGGGCGAGTCCCTGGATCGAGCGCATGGCCCGCCTCGGCTATGCGGCCTACGGGACGGTCTACGCGCTGGTCGGCGCGCTGGCGGCCCAAGCGGCGTTCGGCGGAGGGGGCGAGGCGACCGGGCAGTCGGGCGCGCTCACCTCGATCCTCTCCGCGCCGCTGGGCCGGACACTCCTCGGCGTCGTCGCCTTCGGACTCCTCGGATACGCGATGTGGCGGCTCATTCAAGGAACAACCGACCCCGACAACGAATGCGATGGCGCGAAAGGCGTCGTCAAGCGCGCGGACCACGTGGCGAACGCCGTTTTCCACGCGGCCCTCGCCTTCACGGCGGCGCAGCTCGCGCTCGGATCGGGAGGAGGAGGCGGCGGCTCCCCGGACGACTATACGGCGACGATCATGTCGCAACCCTTCGGGCGGTTTCTGGTTCTCGCCGTCGGGATCGGCATCCTGGCGGCGGGCGCCTATCAGTTCCGAAAGGCGTGCAAAACCGACTTCATGGACAACCTCAAGCCGGGCGAGATGCGGCTGAGCGAGAGGCGGTGGGCGATCCGGATCGGTCGCGTCGGATACTCGGCGAGGGGCGTCGTCTTCGGGGTGATCGGAGCGTTCGTGGTGCAGGCCGCGGCCACCTTCGACCCGCGGGACGCCCGCGGTCTCGGAGGCGCGCTCGAGACTCTCTCGCGCCAGCCCTTCGGCCCTTACCTCCTCGGCGCCGTCGCGCTCGGCCTCATAGCCTACGGCGCTTTTATGTTCGTCGTCGCCCGCTACCGCCGGGTGAACCCGACATGAGCGAACGAAACCCCATCTCCATCGGAGCCTCCGCCGCGAAGGACTTCGCCGAAGCGTGCGAACGAGCCTGCGAAAGCTCTTCCTCCCTCCGACTGGAGGTCGTCCGCGACCTCGCGCGCGACCTGGAACGCGAACTCGAAGGTCTCTCCCGCGCCGCGGAGAACGACTCTCCCGAGGTCCTGGCCGAAGCCGCGCAAAGATGCGCGGATCTCGCGACTCTCGCCGCCTGCAACGCCGAAGGGTTGGAACCCCCCGAAGCCGCTTCAGAGGCCGTCCGCCTCGCCGCCGAAGCGGCGCGCTCGCTCGGAATGCTGGCGCCTGACGAACCGGAGAGCAAGCGTCTCGACCTCGTCGGGCGCGATGTCCGTAGCGCCTCGTGGAAAGCCTCGCTCGCCGCTCGCCAGATGGACGAGGCGGGCTAGAAAACCTCTCCCGGTTCCTCTCCGGCGAGCACCTCCTCCACGGCTTCGACCACCTTGCGGATGTAGCCGTCTCCGGTCGGAACGAAATCCGAGAGTGAGACCCTGACCTGAGTGCTCCGTCCGTCTCTGTATTCCGTCGCGCGCACGGTTTCGCCTTTCGCCATCGCCTTCGCGCCGGGAAGGGGGATCTCAACCACGGACTCCACTTCTTCTCTCTGGAGACGGAGCCTCTCCGGCGGCGTCGAGTCCTCCAGCAAGAACACGTCGTGGAACTCGCGGTCGAGACCTTCCGGGATGCGGAGTTCGACGAATCGCTCGCCGAGCGGAATCAATCGCTCCGGCCTCACGCGGAGCCCGATCTCCTCTTCCAGCTCCCTTCTCCCGTCCAGCGCCTCCTCCCCCGCCCCGAGATGCCCGGCCACGCTCACGTCCAACCACCCCGGCCAGGTGTCTTTGCCCATGGACCTGCGCTGCGCGAGAAGATAAGGTCGTCGTCCGCCAAACACCCAGCAATGAAAACACCGGTGATAAAGCCCCAAACGATGAGCCTCGCTCTTCAAGGCGGTCTCGCCCGTCTTCGCCCCCGACTCATCCAGAACGTCTATCCACTCGTCCATGCAGAAAAGGTTAGCACCCGCAAAGCAACGAAACATCGAATAAGCTACCCTGAAACCTGAAAACAAGGGGGCGCACATGGTCACGGTCGTGGTGGTCGCGAGTCACTTTGAAGAAAACAACCTCCAGCGCATCCGCGAAGTGGACGGAGCGCGGGTCCTCTACGACAAAGACCTCGTCCCGCCGCCCCGCTGGGACGGAGATATAGTCGGAGAGAAGGACTGGAAAAGGTCCCCGGAAGAAGAGACCGGGTTCTCGTCCATGCTCGCGCAAGCCGAGGTCTTGCTGGATTTTCCGAGAGGACTCTCGAAACCTCTCCCCGAACTCGCGCCGAAGTTGCGTTGGGTGCAGGGCGGGATGGCCGGAGCGGGGCCGGTGGCAAGGAGTTTCGGACTTCTCGATACGAACATCACCGTCACCACGGCGGGCGGCGTCTTCTCGAACCCTCTCGCCGAGTTCGTCCTCGCCGGGATGCTCCACCACGCCAAAGACTTCGAGAGGCTCCGGGAGAGGAAGAAATCAAAAATCTGGAATGAGGAACAGACCGGGACCCTCGAAGGAAAGACGTTGTGCATCATCGGGATGGGAAGCATCGGGCGCGCGATCTCCGAGAGAGCGAGACCTTTCGGCATGAACATCCTCGGCGTGAAGCGGACGGTTCGAGACGACGACGCGGCGCGAGAGCACGCCGACGAGTTGTATGCCACGGGAGAGCTCCACAAAGCTCTGAGCCGCGCGGATTACGTCGCCGTCACGCTGCCTCACACCGAAGAGACGGAAAAACTCGTGGACGCCGAGGCGATAGGGGCGATGAAGCCGGGGACGCACTTCGCCAACGTCGGACGCGGGGCTGTCGTGGACGAAGCGGCGCTCGCGGAGGCGTTGAAGAGCGGCCATCTCTCCGGGGCGGCGCTGGACGTCTTCGCGCAAGAGCCGTTGCCGGAGGACAGTCCATTGTGGGAACTCGAAAACGTCATCATAAGTCCGCACTCGACGGATAATGTGCCGGGGTTGATGGAAAAAAAGCTCGTGGAGTTATTTTGCGCCAATTTGCGGCGATATCTCGCCGGAGAAGAGTTGGTCAACGTGCTGGACAAAAAACTTCTCTACTGAGCGGGGATTGCCAAAGGCGATTAAATGGTATATCTTCCGGGTGATTGAGTATGGATCTTAGCGAGTCATCGAGTACCAGCGCGTCCCTCTCCGAGGGGCGCCTCCACGCAATCCCCCCACGTAGTCCTGTAGAGGAGTCGTTCTGGAAGCTATACTAGGCCCCAGCATTAAAATCTTCGCATCCCTTTTTCTCGTCGCGTTGAACGGTCTGTTCGTCGCGGCGGAGTTCGCCTTCGTCAAGATACGCGCCACTCAGGTGGACCGGCTCGTGAGGGAGGGCAAGACCTCTGCCGGTCTCGTCCAGAACGCCACCGCCAAAATCGACCAGTACCTCGCGGTGTGCCAGCTTGGGATCACGATCTGCTCGCTGGGCATCGGGGCGCTGGCGGAGCCGACGATAGCGCATCTGATAGAGCCGCGCTTCGAGGAGTGGGGCGTCCCGCAGGCGTTCGTCCATCCGGTGGCCCTGGGGATAGCCCTCTTTATCGCGTCGTTCATGCACGTGGTCTTCGGTGAACTCGCGCCCAAGACGCTCGCCATTCAAAAACCGGAAGGCACCTCGCTGTTCGTGGCGCCGTTCATGCAGTTCTTCTATTATCTGCTTCTCCCTTTGACCAAGATGTTCAACGGGACGGCCAACGCCATCACCAGCGCGTTCGGGGTGCCGCCCGCCAGCGAGGGCGAAGAGTCGCACACCGAAGATGAGATCCGGACCCTCGTCGCCCAGTCCACCCGTCAGGGTTTCCTCGAAAGCGACGAGTCGCAGATGATCGGCGCGGTCTTCGAGCTCAACGACAAGTCGGCGCGCGAGATCATGGTCCCCCGCCCGGACGTGGTCTCGGTTCACTCCGGCATGGACCTGAAGAACCTGGTCTCCATCGCCTCGGCGGGCCATTACACCCGCTACCCGGTCTACAAGGAGGACAACCCGGACCATATCATCGGTATGGTCCACGCCAAAGACGTGCTCCGCGCGGTCCAGAAAGAAGGAAGTCTCGACTCCGAGATAACGGCGGAAGACCTCGTGCGCGACGTGCTCACCGTCCCCGAAAACAGGAACATCGACGACATCCTTCAGGACTTCCAGAGCCAGGAGATACAGATGGCCGTCGTCATCGACGAGTGGGGCTCCTTCGAGGGCGTGTTCACCATCGAGGACATTCTGGAGGAGATAGTCGGCGAAATTCGAGACGAGTTCGACGAGGAAGAACCCGCGGTCAGGAAGCTCTCCAACGGCACCTTCTCGATAGACGGCCGCATTCCCATAAGCGTCGTCAACGAAGCTTTGGGCTCGGAGTTCGAGAGCGAGGACTTCGACACCATCGGCGGTCTCGTCTTCGGCCACATCGGACGCGCCCCCGAAGTCGGCGACGAGGTTCGCCTCGACGGCCACACCCTGCGCGTCGACGACGTGGACGGCTCCCGGATAGCCCAGGTCATCGCAAGCTCGGCGGAGGGATCCAGCTCCCAGGAGAACAGGTCCGAAGACAGGTAGCGAAGGCGGGCAAACAATGTGGAGAAGCTCTATTCCTTCGACGAGCGATTCCCTTCCGAGGGGCTCGAACTCGCGCGACCGGATTGAAAGTCGGCATTCAGCCCAGCGCGAATGATATGTAGATAAACGCCACCACCAAAGTCAAGACTATGCAGATGACGAGCAACTCTTTCAGGAGGACACACCTCTTTCTTCGCGCTCTTGCAAAGCGCATAGTCGAGCGTAGCTCTCTCCGAGAGCGAGTAGCTCCTCGTGCGAGCCGGCCTCGGACACTTTACCGTCCTCGACTACGAAGATGAGGTCCACGTTTCGAATGAGCCTCAGTTCGTGGGCGATCACGAACGTCGTCCGGTCCTCCGTGAGGTTCTTCCAGCTCTCCTCCACCGCCGCCGCGGCCTCCGCGTCGAGGCCCGAGGCCGGCTCGTCGAGGATGAGTATGGGGCTTTGCCTGAGCATCGCCCGCGCTATGGAGATGCGCTGCCTCTGTCCCCCGGACAAGCTCTCGCCGCGCTCGGAGAGGACGGTCTCGCAGCCCTCGGGGAGGTCTCTTATGAAACCGCTCGCTCCGGCAAGCTCCGCCGCGCGTTCGACCTCGTCCATCGTCGCGTCCGGCTTGCCGTAGGCGATATTTTCGGCGACCGAGGCGCGGAAGAGCATCGGCTCCTGGGGGACGAAGGTTATGGAGTTCCGCAAAGACTTTATGGTGAAGTCCCGGAGGTCGCGTCCGTCTATTAGGACGCGCCCTTTCTCCGGGTCGTAGAGGCGGGCGATGAGGCTGGCGATGGTCGTCTTGCCCGCCCCGCTCTTTCCGACGAGCGCGACGCGGCTTCCGGGCTCGACCTCGAAGCTCATGCCGGTCAGGACCTCTTCGTCCTCATAAGAAAAACGGACGTCCTCGAAGGAGATCCCGCCCTCCAAAGCCGGAGCGTGAATTGCGTTTGGGCTCTCCTTCACCGTCGCCTCCGAACCGAGAAGCTCCATGATCCTCTCTCCCGAGACGAGGGACTTGCCGATCTGGTTCGCCTGGCGACTCAAAGCCCACAGCGGGGATAGAAAAAGTCCGAGATAAGCGACGAACACCGTCAAATCTCCGATCGAGAGCCCCCCGGAAAGCACCTGTCTCGCGCCGAAATACGTCACGAGAGCGGTTCCCGCGCCGCCGACGACGCCGAGAAAGACGCTGAACTTCGCCTCGATCATGGACGAGTCCACACTCGCTCGGAGCGACTCCTCGCTCTCCCCCCGGAACCGCTCCATCTCTTCCTCTTCCCGACCGAACAACTTCACGGCCCGAATGCCGGTTATGGCCTCCTGAACGACGGAGGCTATCGCTCCTTCCTTCGCCCTCACGACCTGCATGCGTTCGATGAGAGCGGCCCGATACCGGGCGACGGCCAGGAAAAGAAACGGCACCGTCGCCAAAGCGAGCAAAGTCAACTGCCAGTTGAGCCAGAACATTATGGTCATCATGCCGAGCAAAATGAGCGCCGACGAAAACACTTCCACCACCGAATCCACGAGGAGCGTGCGGACTTCCTTCACGTCGCTGGTGACGCGGGTGATAGTATCCCCGGTCCTTCTCTTTCCGTGGAAGTCGAGGCCGAGGGCGTGGACTTTTCCATACAGCGCCTCGCGCATGTCGAAGACGGTTTCCTGACCGAGCTTCTGGAGCAGATACCTCCGGAACGCCGCCAGCGCGCGGGTCGCGGTGAAGATGAGGACCGTCAAAAGCGCGATGCAGGCGAGGAGCGTCGCCGGGTCGGCGAGGAAGCCGGGCAGGAACCCCGGCGGCTCGTCTCCGCTCAGGACGTAATCTATCGCGAGAGCGAGCGGCCAGGGCTGGGCGAGGCTCGCCGCCGTCTCCAGAAGAAGCGTGATCAAGGCCAGCGCGAGCCCCCTGCGGCGCGGCGCGAGAAACGGCAGGAAATCCGAGACCGTGCCCTTCGTCCTCTTGAGACCGTGACGGAGATCGGAGAGCCACTTTTTCACCCTTTGAGGATACCGCACCGCCGGAGGTTAAAATGTGCCGAAGTCACTGCCGAACGAGTCACGGAGGGCCTGTGAACAGACGAATAGTCGCGGCGCTGGAGGACCTTTTGTTCCGAAGCAAAATTCAGGAGGCCGCGTCCGGCCTGGATGTCGAAGCGAAGTTCCCCCGCTCCCCGAAAAAGCTCCTCGACGAAATACGCTCCTCCCCGCCGGACCTGCTGGTTCTGGACCTCAACTCAAACCGCTTCGAGCCGCTGGAGTTGTTGAGAGCGGTCAGGTCCGACGAAGAACTGAAATCCATCCCGACCGTCGGGTTCCTCTCCCACGTCCAGAAAGACCTCGCCCTCGCCGCTAAAGAGTCCGGCTGCGACAGGGTGATGGCCCGCAGCGCGTTCGTGAAGGATTTACCGAAAGTCCTGGCCGGCGTTGGCTGAGGAAAGGTGGGAGAAGCTCTCCTCGGAGAGGTTGCTGGAGACGCCGTACTTCGCGCTCCGCGCCGACAGGCTGCGTCTGCCGGACGGGAAAATAAAGGATGCCTATTACGTCATAGAGCGCCAGAATGCCGTTTTCGTCTTTCCGCTGACAAAGGACGACGAGGTCGTTCTGGTACGGCAGTACCGACCCGCGATAGAGCGGATGGAGCTTTGCATCCCGGCGGGCCTCATCGAGGATGGCGAAGAGCCTATCGAGGCCGCGAAACGCGAGCTTCGGGAGGAGGCCGGCCACGGCGGCGGCGAGTGGGAGGAAGTCGTCGCGCTCTCTTCCTCGCCCGGTCTCAAAAACAACTGGGCCCACGTTTTCCTTGTACGAAACGTCGAGGAAATAGCTCCCCTCGACCCGGACGAATTCGAGCGGCTGGAGCTTGTGAAGGTTCCGCCCGGAGAACTGAAATCCCTCGTTTACTCGGGTGAGATCGTCAGTTCCAGCGGGGTCGCGGCGATCATGCTCTGCCTGGAGAGGCTGGGAACTCAGCTCTTGCGGTAGCTCGAAACCTCTATGAGGTTCCCGTCGGGGTCGCGGAAATAGACGGATTTCATCGGTCCCAGAGCGCCCTCGCGCTTCACGGGTCCGTGGAGTATCTCGACGTCGCGGGACATCAGGTGAGAGACGACTTCGGAAAGAGGCTCGCGGGCGATGAAGCACAGGTCGGCGGTGCCGGGTCCGGGGGCCTTCGCTTTCGGCTCGAACTCGTTGCCGGCTTCGTGGAGGTTGATCTTCTGCGCCCCGAACCACAGCGCCTTTCGCCCCTCGCCGAAGTTGTTCACCTTCATCCCGAGAACTTCCGAATAGAACTCGCAGGTCCTCTCGATGTCCGAGACGGTCAGCACGACGTGGTCTATCCGGTCTATACGCAACTACGGTCTCCTCCACTCGACACGTAAAAGCCGGAGCCTCGACGACTCCGGCCTTCACTCTAACGCCGTTTGGCAACTCGCGCCATATCAGAGCCGCAAACGCGCCCGCGCCGTTCTCCTACGGGCAGTTCCTCTTCACGTCCCTCGGGTCCGCGGAGCATGAGTCGCGCCCAGGCCCGCCGTTGGCCACGTCGTTGCCCTTCACGCCGTCTTTGGCTTTGATGCGGTCGTCGCCGCCCTGGCCGCGCAGCACGTCCTTGCCGGGGCCGCCGACGAGCTTGTCGTTGCCCGCTCCGCCTATGAGCGTGTCGTTGCCGGGGCCGCCGAGGATGAGGTCGTCGCCGCCCATCCCGCGGATGATGTCGTCGCCTCCGAAGCCGCAGATCACGTCGCGTCCTGGGGTGCCGCGAAGCACGTCGTCCTCGTTCGTGCCGACGACGGTGCATCCGAGTCCGCTGTCATCCTGAAGCTCGAAGGCGCCGATGTCCGCGCCGCTCCCGCCGGTGGCATTATCGGTGGCCGCGAAGTCAACGGGACGCGGCTCGCCGCGCTGGTCGGTCGCGAGTTCGGTGTTTCCCTGATCGAGGGCCGGGCTGTCCTCGGGAAGGGCGTGGGTGAACGTCGGGCCGCCATTGTCCATGAATTCGCCGAGGAGGGGATCCTCGCCGGTGTTCTCGAAGCCGCACGAGTCAGTCGGGAATTCGAGGTTGAAACCGATGGACTCCACCGGCGCTCCGGCGCACTGTCCGCCCGCCGCTTGCGTGTTGTCCGCGACGATGGTGTTTACGGCGCTTATCGCGTTCGGGGTGTCCGAGGCGAGCGCGCCTCCGCCGGAGGCGGGGGCCCGGTTCTCGGCGATAGTGACGCTTTCGAGGAAGAGGCTTGCGGCCGATCCTTGAACACCGGCCCCGCCGCCCACGCCGGTGAGATCGGTCAGCCCGGCGGCGGCGCCGGTCGTCGAGTTGCCGCTTATGGTCGAGTTCGCGACGAGAGCCGGGCTGTTTATGATCCCCAGTCCGCCTGCGGAGCGCGCGGAGTTGCCGGAGATGGTGCTGTCGAATATCTCCAGGTCGATCCCAGCGGGGGGCGGGCCGTCGGTGAGACCGCTGCCTATGCCGCCCGCTTCCGCTGTCGCGGTGTTGCCGCTTATGGTGCTTCGCCTGATGGTCGTGTCGCCGGTGTTGGCTATGCCGCCGCTGAGGTTGTTGGAGTTGTTGTCGCTCACGACGCTGTCGGTGAGCGTGAGCGTCGAGCCATCGAGGGCCGCGATGCCTCCGCCCGCGCCGAATCCTGTCTGGGCGGCTGTGTTTTCGGTGATCACGCTGTTCGTGATGGTCGCCACGCCACCGGGATTCGGGATATTCTTTCCATCAGACTCCGGGTTGGAGACATATATGCCGCCGCCCGCGATCGTGGCCGTGTTGTTCTGAACCGTGCTGTTGTTGAGCTCCAACGCGGCCCACTCGTCCACGAAGATGCCGCCGCCGAAGATGCTCCCTCCTCCAACAAGGGTTCCCGTCGTGACTCCGTCCTGAATGGTCAGAGACTCGATGGTCGCCGTGGTTCCTTCGGCATCGGGGTTCGTGCCGGGGGCCGTGAAGATCTGGAATATGCGGTCGCCGAACGTTCCGGCCGCGCCCACGACCACGCCGTCGCCGCCGTCTATGGTCATGCTCCTCGTGATGTCGAGGTCGCCCGTGCGGGACTCGTTCTCGTCTGCGCCGGGGACGGAGAGTTCGACTTCGGTCACGCTGTCCGCGAAGTCGATCACGACGTCTCCGGTCTCGACTGCGTTCGCGTTGACGACCGCTTCCCGGAGCGTGCAGTCGTTGGCTGCGGCGGTGCATGTCGCCGTGGCGGGAACCGCCCGATCGTCTTCCCGGTCAACCGTGAAGGTGGTTACGGCCTGGCTCTTCGCCGGGGCCGACACCGAGATCAAAGCCGCGATCGCGACCGCCACCGCCAAAAATACCGCCGCCAAAGTCGGCACACCCGTCGGCACGCTCCGCGCCGATTCTCCGGGTGTTCGTGGACTCGTTCCTTTCATACGCCTTCTCCTTCGATATTCGGTTTTCGCTTCTCATGCCTTTTCTTCCGGCTAGAAAACTCACAGCCGCGCGTCCCGTCGGCGGCTCGCGCGCCGATCCTTTTTGGTGGGCCATCTTCATACTCCGATTCCTTTCTCTCGTTCTCCACGACTCCCCATGCGAGAGCCGCCCCGAAGCCACACGCCGCGAGGGCCGAAGCCGCCGTCGAACAAAGCGAAGGCCGTGTGGCGGCGAGCCGGGTATGGAGAATGTCCCGGCTCGCCGCCCGGGATCACTTTACGGACATCCCTTCTTCACATCCCCCCGGTCGGCGGAGCAGGCGTCCCGGCCAGGCCCGCCGTTCGCCACGTCGTTGCCGCGGACGCCGTCTTTGGCCTTGAGGCGGTCGTCGCCGCCCTGGCCGCGCAGCACGTCCTTGCCCGCTCCGCCTATGAGCTTGTCGTTTCCGGCTCCGCCTATGAGCGTGTCGTTGCCGGGGCCGCCGAGGATGAGGTCGTTGCCGCCCATCCCGCGGATCACGTCGTCTCCGCCGAAACCGCAGATCACGTCGCGCACCGGTGTGCCGCGAAGCACGTCGTCCTCGTTCGTGCCGACTATGGTGCATCCGAGTCCGCTGGGGTCCTGAAGCTCGAAGGCGCCGATGTCCGCGCCGCTCCCGCCGGTGGCATTATCGGTGGCCGCGAAGTCAACGGGACGCGGCTCGCCGCGCTGGTCGGT
>JBOHBL010000981.1:0-5690 GCA_050698295.1 Rubrobacteraceae bacterium
GACATACGGCGTGATCGCGGACTACGACCACGCCTCGAACCTCATGACGATATGGTCGAACTTCCACGGGCCGTTCATTTTGCACAGGGTCGTCGCGGGGGCTTTGGGAATACCGCAAAACAGGCTCCGCTTCATCGTGCCACCGGACATCGGAGGGAGCTTCGGCATAAAGTCGGCGGTGTATCCGTACATGACGCTCATGGGCATCGCGAGCAAAGTGGTCGGACGGCCCGTGAAGTGGATCGAGGACCGAGTGGAACACCTCCTCGCGAGCAGTTCGGGAACCGGAAGAGTCTCGAAGGTGAAGGCGGCGTTCCGAAACGACGGCGAACTCTTCGGCCTCGACTACCTCTTCATGGACGACGTGGGAGGGTATATCCGCTCTCCGGAGCCGGCCACGATGTACCGGTGCTTCGGGAACCTCAACGGGGCGTACCGGGTTCGGGACATGCGGGTGGAGAGCATGTCCATCATGACGAACAAAACCCCGACCGGACTGAACCGGGGCTTCGGCGGCCCGCAACTTTACTGCGCCCTCGAAAGGGTCATGGACATCGCCGCCGGGAAGCTCGGCATGGATCCCACGGAGATCAGGACGCGGAACCTCGTCCATAAAGACGAGTTCCCGTACCGCACCCCCTCCGGCGGCATATACGACAGCGGCGACTACGAAGCCGTCATGGAGCGGGCGATGGAGGCGAGCAAATACGAGGAGCTTCGGGAGAGGCGAGAGAAGGCCCGCGCCGAAGGAAAGTATTTCGGGATTGGCATCGCGGCGGTCGTTGACCCTTCGGGGACGAACATGGGGTACGTCACCCTCGCGCAGACGCATGAGGAGCGGCAGGAGGCCGGGGACAAATCCGGCTGCACCGAGGCCGCGACGATCAGCATGGATCCGAGCGGCGGTGTCACGCTCCGCATCACGACCACGCCGCAGGGACAGGGACACGAGACGGTGGCGACCCAAATAGTGATGGACGAACTCGGCGTCCCGGAGAAGTTCATCCACGTCGTGGCGGAGATGGACACCTTGACCCAGCCGTGGACGATCACGACCGGAACATACTCGAGCCGCTTCGCCCCGCTCGGAGCGAGCGCCGTCGCGACCGCGGCGAGAAAACTCAAAAACAAACTCGCCCGTATCGCCGCGCATACGCTCGACGCCGAGCCGGACGACCTCGAATTCGAGGACGGGATGTTCGTCGTGGGCGACGACCCGGATCGCTCCATTCCGCTTCGCCGGGCCGCCGGGACCGCGCATTGGAACGCGGGTTCGCTGCCGCCGGAGATCGACCCCGGATTGCACGAGACGGCGTTTTATTCACTCCCGGTCGCGACCCCGCCGGACGCGGAGGATCACGTGGATTCATCGGCGACATACGGCTTCCTCGTGGACATCATCGCCGTCGAGATAGACCCAGACACATTCGAGATCGAGATATCCGAGTACACCTCCGTGCACGACGCCGGGACGATTCTCAACCCGATGCTCGTCGAGGGGCAAATCTACGGCGCGGCGGTCCACGGCATCGGCGGCGCTCTCTATGAGGAGTTCCAATACAACGAGGACGGCCAACTCGTCACCGGAAGCTTCATGGACTATTTGTGTCCCACCGCCACCGAGTCGCCATCCATGACCCTCGACCACATCGAAACGCCTTCGCCGTACTCGCTCCTCGGGGCGAAGGGAGCCGGAGAGGGAAACTCCATGAGCGCGCCCGCCGCGCTCGCCAATGCCATCGCCGACGCGATGGAGCCAGCCGGACTCCACATATCCGAGCTTCCCATAAGCCCGACAAAACTCTTCGACGCGGTGCACGGGGAGGCGGACGAATGATCCTCCGCGACATCCTCGAGTTCGCCGCCTCCCGATACCCGGAGAACACCGCGATGGCCGATGGCGACCGCCGCTATTCATACGCCGAATGGAACGAGCGGGTGAACAAAGTGGCGAACGCATTGCGAAACCTCGGGGTGGAAAAAGGCGACCGGGTGGTTCAAATCATAAAGAACCGCGAGGAGAACTGCGCGATTCACTTCGCGTGCCAGAAGATCGGAGCCGTGAACACCCCCATAAACTTCCGGTGGGCGGGCGACGAGATCGAATACTGCGTGGGCGACGCGAAGCCGAGCCTCGTCGTCCTCGAAGAAGCGACCTCGGAGACGGTGCTTTCGGCCCGCGACCATTTCGACTCCAACCCGACCCTCCTCTTCGTCGGAGAAAACGCCCCCGACGGCGTCCCGGCTTTCGATGAGGCGGTCGGAGCCGCGGAAACTTCCCGTCACGAGGAGGAAATCGAAGACTCGGACGCCGCTCTCATGCTGTATACCTCGGGGACGACGGGGAGACCGAAGGGGGCGCCGCGCAGCCAGAAAGCGGAGTACGCCGCGACCGTCGGGCAACTCGTCGAGCATCGGTATTCTCTCGGGGAGAAGACGCTCGGCGTCATGCCGCTTTACCACACGATGGGGATGCACTCCCTCACCGGCATGGTCTCCATAAACGGCCTCTTCGTGTGCATGCCCGACTGGAACGCGGAGGAAGCTCTGAAAATCATCGAGCGCGAAAAATTAACCTGTCTTTACCTCATCCCGACCATCTTCCACGACCTCGTGAACCATCCCGCCTTCGACGAATACGACACTTCGAGCGTGAAGAAAATATCGTACGCGGGGGCGCCGATGCTCAGCGGGCTTGTCGAGAAGTGCATAGAGAAGTTCGACCCGGAGGTCTTCGTCAACCACTACGGAAGCACGGAGGTGTACATCTTCGCGACGTATCCCAAACCGTGGGAGAAGCCGGGATGCTCCGGACGCGCCGCCTTCCACACGGATTTGCGAGTCGTCCGCGCCGACCCCGATCCGACCGTCCGCCCCGACGAGACGCTCCCCCCGGACGAGTCCGGTGAAATAATAGTGCGCCTCTCGGACGACGCTTTCCGGGGATATTACAACCGCCCCGAGGCGACGGAAAAAGCCATACGGGACGGGTGGTACTTCACCGGAGACACCGGGCATTTGGATGAGGATGGGGATTTATGGGTGTCGGGGCGGGTGGACGACATGATAAACACCGGCGGCGAGAACGTATATCCCGTCGAGGTCGAGGACGTGCTTTCGAGGCACCCCGACATCGCCGAGGTCGCCGTTGTGGGATTGCCGGACGAACGATGGGGCCACGCCGTGACCGCCTTCGTGGTCCCGAAACGCATGGATCTCACCGAAGAGGACATAGACGAATATTGCCGCGAAAGCGCGAGCCTCGCCCGATTCAAGCGCCCGAAGAAGGTTGTCTTCGTGGAAGAAATACCGAAAAGCCCCGTCGGAAAGCTCCTCCGGCGCATGCTCGTCGCCGGAGAGTACGAAGAAACGAAGCCCCTCGCCACCGACAAAGGAGAAGCCCGATGACATCGGAGAACAGCAAAGTCGAAGCGAAAGACCTCGGCCTCGACCTCGACCACATGCGCCTTTCCCTCGATGAAGAACGTGGCGTGGCGACGCTCACCATCCACCGCCCCGGCAAGATGAACGCCGTCACGATGCCGATGCGAGATCAAATATCCGACATCTTCCAAACCCTCGAACGCGACGGGCGAACCCGCCTCGTCGTCATAAAGAGCGCGGACGAAAAAGCGTTCACCTCCGGCGGGGACATCGGGGCGTTCATGGAGGCGGACGCCGGAACCCTCTCCATGCTCCACCGGAACGTCGCCGCGCCGGAGCGGTTCCCCGGCCCCGTCATCGCCGCCATAGACGGGTATTGCTTCGGGGTCGGGATGGAGATGTCACTCGCGTGCGACTTCCGGGTCGCGACGACGAGATCGGTCTTCGGTTTGCCGGAGATCGGGCTTGGCATGATCCCCGGCAGCGGAGGCACGCAAAGAGTCTCTCGCCTCGTCGGCATGACTCGGGCGAAGGACATGATCATGCGCCGAAGGCGCATCCCCGCCCCCGAAGCCCACGACTGGGGCCTCATCACCGAAGTCGTCGAGCCGGAAAACCTCGACGAGGCCGTGGAAAACATAACGAGCGATCTCCTCGCGCATTCGCGCCTCGCGATGGAGACGGCGAAGCGAGTCCTCGACCTCGGCCACGACGCCCCGATAGAAACCGCATTACAACTTGAAGGCTACGCATACGGGATGCTCCGCGGCACCGAGGACTTCGCCGAGGGGGTCGCGTCGTTCGTGGAGAAAAGAAAAGCGAACTTCGAGGACGGTGGGAACTCCCGATGAAACCCGCGCCCTTCGAATACGTCGCTCCGAGGAGCTTGGAAGAAGCGGTGAGCTTGTTGGAAGAACACGGGTTCACCGGGAAGATACTCGCCGGGGGGCAAAGCCTCGGTCCGCTTTTGAATATGCGCCTCGCCTTCCCCGAGGTACTCGTGGATCTGAATAAAGTCTCCGAACTCGACTATATAAAGCGAGAGAACGGCCACCTCGAGATCGGCGCGATTGCCCGCCAGCGAAGGCTCGAAAAGGAGCCGGGCATCGGCGAGGGGTGGCCTTTGCTCCGGGAGGTCGCGCCGTGGATCGGCCACACGACCCTCCGCAACCGCGGCACCATATGCGGAAGCATCGCCCACGCCGACCCCGCCGCCGAGTTGCCGGCCGTCGCCGTCGCCCTCGGCGCGGAAATGGACATAGCCGGGCCGGACGGAAAGAGGACATCCACCCCGGAGGAGTTCTTCATCTCGTATTTGACCACGGATCTCGAACCCGAGGAGATCCTCACCTCGGTGAGGTTCCCGTCCCCTCTTCCCCGCTCCGGCTCCGCCTTCATGGAGATCGCCCGCCGACACGGCGACTTCGCCCTCGTCGGCGTCGCCGCCGTGATGACGCTCGGCGAGGACGGCGAAATCTCCGGCGCGAAGCTCGTGTACACGGGCGTGGACTCCATACCGTTCCAGGCGAAGGAGGCGGCGGGGATGCTCGCCGGAGAGAGTCCGGGCGAAGAACTTTTCGCCGACGTCGCCGAGAAGGCGTCCGCGGAGTGCGAGCCGGGTTCGGACATCCACGCCTCGGCGAATTACCGGAGGCGGCTCGTCCGCGTTTTGACGCGGCGGGCTATCGGAAAAGCCCTCGAACGAGCGAAGGGAGAGAACGATGGAGCTTCGTAAAAAGCAGAAAATCCGGCTCACGGTCAACGGCGAAAGCCATGAGCGGGACGACATCGAGGCCCGGAAGACGCTGGCGGACTTTTTGCGCGAGGACATCGGGCTTCGAGGAACGCACCTCGGGTGCGAGCATGGGGTGTGCGGCGCATGCACCGTCCTCCTCGATGGGGCGAGCGTCCGTTCGTGCATCGTTTACGCCGTTCAGGCCGACGGGGCGGAGGTGACGACCGTCGAGGGGCTGGCGGAGGCGGAAGGGCCGCTCCATCCCTTGCAGCAAGCGTTTCAGGATCATCACGGGCTTCAGTGCGGGTTTTGCACGCCGGGGTTTCTCATGACGGCCTATGAATTCCTCGAAGAGAAGAAAGGCCCGGACGAGGAGGAAATACGAACCGCCATCTCCGGCAACCTTTGCCGATGTACCGGGTATGCGGGGATAGTCGAAGCCGTCCGGGCGGCGGATGGGAAATGGGAGAGGGGTTAGAAGTTAATGCGACAGCATATCGTCGCGGGGGAGCGGGTCGGAGCGTCGGAGGAGACCTTCCCCGTTTATGACCCGGCCAATGGCGAAGTGGTG
>JBOHBL010000982.1:0-7343 GCA_050698295.1 Rubrobacteraceae bacterium
GTTCTCCAAATCGGATCGGATGCGCGAGATTTGCTTGCGGCTCTTTCTACACCGCTACAATCTCTCTCATCTACCATGATTGATCCACTACCGCTTTCGGATCTCGAAGATTTCCTGCAAGAAACCCGACGGAGTTGGGAGCGGCGCGAGATAAATATCGAAGGGTTCCCCCACCTCGTCTCCAATACGGGTATCGTCGGCGGCTCTCCGACGATACGGGGCACGAGGATAGAGACTTCGTTCGTCGCTTATCTGGCGCGGGATTTGAGTGAGGGCGAACTCCTCGAACTTTATCCCCACGTCGAGCGAAGCGCCCTCGAAGAGGCCGTGCGGTTCGAGAATCCGGAGCGTGAGAAACTCGTTGCGTGAAGGTTATTCTCGATGAGCAACTCGACCCGCTATCCGCCGCCGTGCTAAACGTCGCCCGAGAACGGCATGGATGCGCCTTCGTCTCCTTGCGCGACCTGACGCCACCCGACACACGGGACATCGACGTTCCCAATATATGTCGCCGAAACGACGCGGTGGCTCTGGCGACGGCGGACGCTTTTGGAAGCGGGCGTCTCCGTGAGGAGTTTGGATGACTTGATCGAGGAAGTCAGCTCCGGATAGCGAGAGAAGTGATGGAATATGAGTGGTGAAACATGACCGTGGTTGTGGCGCTTGTGTGAGAGTAAACTGATTCGAGAGTCCGAAGCGTCGAGTGAGGTGTGCGTATGTCTATGTTGTCCATGCATCAGAACAAAGTCGGCAAGCTCACGGCGGACATCGCTCTGCTGCACAAGAAGCTGAGTCAGGAAAGGGACAAAGAAGCCAAAAAGAACGGCGAACTTACCAAGACAACGCGGAGTCTTGCCGGAACGAAGAGTTCGTCCACTCGAAGGATGAAGGAGAACAAGGCAAACCGCCTCATGGGTGAGATCGCCAAAATCCAGAAGAACATCGCAGATCTGGAAGACAGGATAGCGGGCAAGGTCAAAGATTTACACACCGCCGAACAGCGGCTCGCAAGGGAGCAAGACAAGCAGGACAAGACCCGGAGGACCGACGAATTCAGGCATCAGAAAACTCTGACGCGAGAAGCCGAAGAGCGGCGCCGCCTCGAAACGCTCCATAGCGCGCTGGCGTCGGAGTTCCCCGACTACGAAGCGCCTTCGGAGGACGTCGAATACGACATCTTCATCTCCCACGCCAGCCAGGACAAGGAAGACTTCGTCGAGCCGCTGGCGGAGCTTTTGTCCGACATGGGTTTCAAAGTGTGGTACGACGATTTCGTGCTCAACGTTGGTGACAGTTTGAGCGGTTCCATAGACAGGGGCATAGCCAACTCCGAGTACGGGCTGGTCGTGTTGTCTCCGCACTTCTTCGCAAAGGGGTGGACCAAGCGCGAGTTGGCGGGTCTCACCGCGAGGGAAGTCGCGGGCCGAAGGAAGCTGATCCTCCCTGTCTGGCACAACGTCACCCACGAAGACGTATTGGAATACAGTCCCGTGCTCGCCGACAAAGTGGCGTTGGACACCGGGAAGATGAGCCTCGAAGAGATCGCCGAAGCCCTCGCGGAAGTGCTTCCGGGACTTGCCGACAAAGAGGTTCCTCGAACGGCGAAAACGGATGTCGGGAGCGAACCCGAAGCCTTCGACGAGGCCACGGACCCCGATGAACTGGCGAAAGAACAGGGGGTCTCCGCCGCCGGATTCGACGATCTCCTCGGAGATTTTTGGCCCGAGGAAGAGGAACCCGAGGAGTTCACGACCGCTCTCCGAGAGTGGCGTCGGGATGCTTCTTTATAGGGTCGCCTCGTAGTGTCCTCGGTCGTCGTGGACACCGACGTGGTGTCTTACCTTTTCAGGAGGGATTCCCGCGCGGAGCTTTATCGCCCGCGTTTGGACGGGAATTTGCTTGTGATCTCCTTCATGACCGTCGCGGAACTCGACAGGTGGGCGCTGGAACGCGACTGGGGCGAGCCCCGACGCCGGAGGATGGAAGAACATCTCGGTAACTTCGTCGTCTACCCCTATAATCCGCAAATGTGCCGCGAGTGGGCCAAGGTCTCGGACGAAGCCCGCAGAAAAGGCCGACCCGTCGGCGTGGCGGACGCCTGGATCGCCGCTACCGCCCTTCTCCACGAAATGCCGCTCGTCACCCACAACCGCGAACACTTCTCCGATATCGAGGGTCTCGAAGTCATTTCCGAAGCTCCCTGAGATCCAGCCGCGCAAACCGAAAAAGCGCGCCGAAACTCAGAAACGCGGCATCCGAGGAGGCGCCGTACTCCACAATAATTCGACCTCCTCGTCCGTGAGGCCGTACGATTTGTTCACGAGATCCGATAGACGGCGTTCGAGCGAAGCCGATTCGGCGCGGGCTTGTTTGGCGGGGGTCGCCATCTCTTCGTAGCCGCTCCGGAGGTCGCGCAATGATCCGGGGGTGAGGCGGCCCTCCGACTTCGGGCGGCGCTTTCTGACTTCGGCGATGAAGTCGTCGGGGGAGAGGGAGGCGAGGTCTTCGAGCTTTTTGCCCGGCTTCTCCACGCCGAACTCGACCCGCAGCCAGTCGAGGGCGTGGCGGCGAGCCTCGCTCCCGGTCTTCGCCGCCGCGATGAGACGTTCCACCATCCTTTCCGCTTCTTCCCGATATTCGTCCGTTGGCGGGGCGATGGGGATGCGCTGTACGAACTCGTTGAAGAAGCGTAGCGCCTCGTCTTTGCCGTGGGCCGCGTTTCGCCACGAGAAAGACCACATGAGCGGCGAGTTGAGGACCGCGATCAACCACGCCGAATCGGTCGGAAGGAAATAGACTGTGTTGTTGAAAATCCTGTTTTCCGTGTCGAGAGTGAAGTTGCTGCGCCATGTGATGTCCGGATACATGAGCTTCGGTCGCTCGAATAGCTCGTAATAATCGCACGAGCGAAGCTCCCACCAGTTTCGGCCTTTGTCGGAGCGTTTGCGGAGCTTCGCTTCGAGCGGCTTCATGTGGGCGTGTATCGCCGGGAACGTCTTTCGGAAGGTTTCTTCGGCTTCGTCGGAATTGTCGTCGGCGGCACTCCACGACCATGCGTGATCCCCGCTCGACTTCATCACGATCATCCACAAACCCCGCCACTCGGGACTCCACCGTTTTATGTCCTGCCCGCGCAAATACGGCTTTATGATGCCGGCGGATTTCGGGTCTTCGCGAACGAGCCTCTCCCTCGTGGCCGTGTCTATGAGGAATGCTTCGTTGAGGCCGGTGAGTACGCCACGGTACGGCCTCACCCCTGCGAACTCGACGAGGGGGACGCCGACGTTTCGGAGCTTCGCCATGAGGTCGTCCACGTCGGAGGTTTCGAGGCTCCACGCGGTGTTCGTGAAGCGCTTCCTCGGGACGGTGTGGCCGTGCTTTCGGGCGTACTCCTCGATCCCGATTTTCCCGAGGGCTTCGCGGGGGAACTCGGTGACGCGGACGGTGTCGGAGGGTTCTTCGTCGGGTTTTCGGAGGACGATGATGCACGGGAAGACGTCGGCGTCGGGGAAGATCGGGGCGTGTCCGAAATCCACGATCTCCTCGACGGCCCCACTCTGGGCGAAATACTTCCGCAGCGGCTCCCCGAATCCGGCCCGAAGCCACTTGTTCGTGACGATATAGCTCATCCGACCCCCGCGCCGGAGCGACGCGAGACCCCGCTGGTAAAAATACACGAAGAGATCGGCGACCCCGTGATACGTCTCGGGATACGCCGCCTCGAAGTACCCCTTTATCTCGCGCCCGAGGACTTCCTGTCGCACATAAGGCGGGTTCCCGACGACCGCGTCGAAGCCCGCGTCCTCCCCGAGCGGTCGTCCCTGCCGGTCGAAGAAGACCTCGGGGAACTCGAGCTCCCAGTGAAAGAAACGCTTTTCGGACGCCTTCTCCTTCGCCTCGTCGAGCCAGCGTTGGAATTGCGGGAGGGTGGCGGCGGAGGGTTTCGTGGCGTAGTCGGCGAGGGGTTTCCACAGCGAGGCGTCCACTTCGAGGCCGAAGTTTGTGGCGGTCGCGAGGTCGGCGAGGCGAGCGTATCGGCGCGTGAGGTCGTCGCGGAGCTTTTCATAGAGACGTTCCTGTTCCTTCACCTCCTCGACCGTGTCGGCGGGGGACTCTTCGATCAGCCACATCGAACCCACCGCCGTGCTCATCGAACGCCGGAAACCATCGTCTTCGAGCATGGATAATTGCGACGAATCGTCGGCGCGCTTCTTCTTTCGCTTCTTCAGTCCGCCGAAGTCCAATTCGGCGATGCGCGAGCCGACGAGCTAGTTCCCGCACCGAAGATGGTGGTCGAGGAACGAGAGCGGACGGTCCTTCGCGACGGTCGCGAGCCACAGCGAGAGCTTCGCGAGGTCCACGGCGAGCGGGTTGAGATCCACGCCGTACACACAAGACTGCGCCACCCGCCGCTTCCAGTGAGCGAGTTCCGCTTCTCCGTTCGAATACTCGTCCTCCGAAACATCCATCTCCACCAAAAACCGGGCGATATACTCCGTCGCTTCGACGAGGAAGTGACCGCTCCCCATCGAGGGGTCGAGCACGTCGAGGTCGAGGAGGGCGGAGATCTTCTCCTCGTCGGTCTTCGCGCTTTCGACGGCTTCTTCGAGCATCGGGCCGATGGTCTTCTCGACGATGTGCTTGACGACGAAGTCCGGCGTATAGTACGCGCCGGTGAGCTTCCTCTCGCCCTTCTCGTTGAGGAGGACGACCGTCCATCCCTCCTCGGGTTCGGGCAACGCTTCGAGGTGGTATTCGAGGAGACCTTCGTAGATCGTGCCGAGGTGCCGCTCGGCGAGGTCGCGGTAATCCACGAACCGCCCGTCCACCCGCGCCAGCTTGTCCACCGCGAGCTGCAAATGACGGTCCCCGACCGCGTTCTCTTCCAAAAACGGATGCCGCTCCGCATCGAAAAGACCGCCGTCGAACGTTGCTACCGAGAGAGGAGGGCTTCCCCCGGAGATGATCCCGAAGAGTTCTTTCAATTGACCCCACAAACGCGTCGTGTTCGGGAGAAGAGAGCGCCCGCGGGCGGCTTCGCGCTTTATCGCGTACAAACTATACGTGTCGCGGTACATCTCGCTCTCTCGCACGGGAAGAAGCTCTCGCGCCTCGGCATAAAGCACGAAAAGCATCCGGTACAGCGTGATGAGCGAGTTGTCGTATATCTCACGGAGCGTCCGCGCATCGTTCGTCAACCCGTTTTGCGGATGGTCGAGGAACCCCTGCGCGACGTGACGCAAAGCCTCGTAAACCTGCAATTTGAGCGAGTCCCCGACGCTCCTCGCATAATCCTCGCTCTCCGAAAGGATACCCCGAAGAGAAAACTCCCCGTCGCCGTCGAAAGCCTCCCGCCGGAAGAAGGCGAAGAAAGACAAAAATGCTTCCGCGTCGCCGGTCACGACGAGTTCCGGGAGGTCCACCTCGAAAAAGCGGTCGAGCTTGTGCGCCGAGTCGCGGTGGTAAAGTCGCCAGAGACGACCATTCGTCAAAATTCCCCACTCGGTGCCGGAATGCTGCATATAAAAGGAAATTTGGAACGAGGGATTCCGGTTCGAGAAGGGGTCGCCTTTTCCTTTCAGCGAAACGTCGAGCGGGCGGTCGACGTATTTCGCGTCGCCGACGGCGAAGGCGCGTCCCGTGAGAGATGCCTCGTCGAGCCTCTTCCCTTTGTTCGCGTCGAGGGAGGCGCGGTCGTTATAGAAAACATAGTCGGGTCTCTTCGTGCCGTCCGGGGTGTCGAGGGCGGGCTGCACCTCGAAATCGTGGCCGAGGAGGCGGAGGACGGGGCGCACGAGGTCGCTTTCGGTCTGCGCCTCGTTGTCGCTCGGGACGTATGAGGAGAGGACGCCGGCTATCTCCTCCATGACCGGCTTCGCTCTTTTCGCAAGCTCTCTCCATCCCGGACGTTCCGGCAACGTTGCGTCGAGATAATGGTCGCTGAAAAGCCCGTGGTTGCGGTGCGGTCTTTCCCCCGGCGGCGATGTTCGCATGGCCGAAGTATATTACGAGCATGACCGCCCGGAAGATCGTCATTTCGATGTGCGCGGTGGCGCTCGTGGCCGCCTTCGTATTGTGGAGCGTCTCGAAAGGCGACGTCTCCGGCTCTCTGGCGGAAGTCTCGCCGGGGGTGGAGATGGAGAGCCACCGCGTCGGGGAATTCGTGGTGCTTTTCTCCGACGGCTCGGACGGGACTTCCCTTTCCATCGCGCATCGCTCGCGCCCGGAGAGGGTTTTGTGGCAAAGCGTTCCGGGACGGAGTTTCGTCTCCGCCGGACGGGGCGAAGAAACCGTGTCGAACTCGCGGGGGCATTTCACCATCGAGGACGAAACCCTCGAAAGCCTCCCCGACCAAAGCATCGAGAGCATCGAAGATATGGGCGACGAACTCGTCATCTCCGGCGGTCTCTCGAATGGCGGCGAGGAGGAAACGAATTATTCGTTCGCTCTTTCGCCGGCTTCGGATGGACGGCTCCGTTTCGTCGCGGAGGTGGAGGAGCCGTTCAATCGGGTTTATCTCACGTACGCAACGTCGCCGGAAGAACGTTTCTTCGGCTTCGGGACGCAGTACACGTACTTCGACTTGAAAGGCAGAAAGGTTCCGATCTTCATTCAGGAACAAGGCATCGGACGCGGCGCGCAGCCCGTCACCCTCGGCGCGAACCTCCAGGCCGGAGCGGGCGGAAGCTGGCACTCCACATACGCCGCCGTCCCGCATTACATCACGAGCAAATCGCGTTCCCTCTTCCTCGAAAACCACGAATACTCCTCCTTCGACCTCCGCGACGAGGACGAAATCCACATCGAGGTTTTCTCTTCGGAGATGACCGGACAAATACTCGCCGCGGACACCCCCGCCGGACTCATCGAGGAGTACACCGAATACTCCGGCAGGATGCGACCTTTGCCGGACTGGCTCCTCTCGGGAGCCGTCGTCGGGATGCAGGGCGGCACGGGAAGGGTGCGTGAGGTACGCGAGGAACTCGAAATGCTCGACGCCCCGATCTCCGCGTTCTGGCTACAGGATTGGGTGGGTCGCAGACAGACGAGCTTCGGCTCGCAACTGTGGTGGAACTGGGAACTCGACACCTCTCGCTATCCCGGATGGAACGAGCTCGTCGCCGACCTCGAAGACGACGGCATGAGGGTGATGATGTACATAAGCCCGATGCTCGCGGACGCCGCCGAAAAGCCCGGAGTTCGTCGAAACCTCTTCGAGGAAGCGAAGGAGAGAGGCTATCTCGTCGAGGATGAGAGCGGCGAGCCGTACATGATGCGCCAGACGGACTTCTCTGCGGCGATGGTGGACCTCACCAACCCGGAGGCTCGGGAGTGGATGAAAG
>JBOHBL010000983.1:0-2173 GCA_050698295.1 Rubrobacteraceae bacterium
GCTATGGATTCGGCTGGCGTCGGGAGCGATTCGCTCCATGAAATGTCCGGCGGAATCCTCGACATGTGCTGGCTTCCGGTCCGCCTCAGCCCTCACGGGACCGCGGAGCTTCGCGGCCTCGACAGCAACCATCCCGACACAATCCTCGCCGTCTCCGCCCTCGTCCGAGCCGCCGCCGACCGCCTCAAAAACGAGAACCTCTCCGTCGAACCCGTCGAAGGTCTCCGGCGATTCGAGTCGGACGGAAAGCGACTCTGCATCCCGGACTTCGAGGGCGTCGGCTCCGAACTCTTTTTCGCCGCCGCGACCGAAGGCCCGAACGACCCGATGGTCGCCGCGTACCTCGACTCCATCATCGAGTTCGCCGCGCCGGACAAGACGGATTCCGGCTCCGCCAAATACGTAAAACACCTCAAAAACGAGGACGGTTCATACCGAACCACCGAGGCCGAAATTCTCCACAGCCACCCGCCCTCCGAAGGCTCGCTCGCCGTCGGCGAAGAAGAACTCCGTCTCGTCCGGGAAGCGTGCGACAAACTCGAAAAGCGGGTCGCCGCGAAAGACCCCGTCCCGAACCCCGGCTGAAATCTACGAGCGTCCCGAGCCTTCGTATCTCTTTTGCAATTCCTCGCGTGAGATGCCCTCGATGTGCGTGGCGATGTGCCATACGTGGCCGAACGGGTCGGTGATTCCACCGCGGCGGTCGCCGTCCTCGGCGTCCTCCATCGGGACGAGTTCCATCGCTCCCGCCGATATCGCCCGGTCGAATATTTCGTCCGCGTCCTCAACGTAAAGAAAGATGTTCACCGGAGGGATGTCGTTCGGCTCCGGGCCTCGCATCCCAAACTCGGCGGACTCGTCGGTGATCATGACCGGAGAGTCCCCGATGACGACCTCGGCGTGGCGGATGCCGCCGTCCGCGTCTTCCAAACGGAATATTTCCTTCGCCCCGAACACGTCCTTATAAAACTCGATGGCCTTCGCCGCTTCTTTTATAACCATGTACGGCGTCACCGTGTGGAAGCCTTCGGGAACCGGATCCACTCCGCCTTCGCAGAGTGGACGGATGCCGGGCGCGGCTATGACCGTTTGGATCATGGGTTCGTCCCCGTGGTCGAGCCGGACTATGTAACGGTATCCGTCTTGCTCGGCGCTGTTTCCCTGTTCGTCGAGATAGTCCCATCCCACGTCAACCGACGAAATCCGGGCGGTGATCTCCTCCGAGCTTATAATCTCGGGCCGCGCCGCGACGAGTCCCCGCGAACGATGCCTCTCCGCGGCTCCGTCGAATGCCGCCTCGATCTCCTCTCTCGATGCGACGGGAATGCTTCCCTCATCCGACATAACGAGAGCCGGAACCTCGTAGCAACGGGAGATGCCGGGAAGATCCCCGCCGGCGAGAGCCTCGCCATAGCGGACGAAGAAATTTCGCAGGCTTTCCAAATCCGTCATGCTTCCTCCGATCCGGGTTCTCGCTCGTCCCTCACCAGGTGGATGATGGACGCGGGGTTCGAGATCCAAAACCCTTCCAAACTTTGGGGAAGAGGCTCTATCTCGTCGCGACGAATGACCGCCTCGGACTCGAAATATCCGTCCGCGGCGGGAACGTCGTCGGTGGTGAGTTCGAGCCATACTTCGGCCTGACTCATCCCGCCCACGCGGTCGATCCACAAACGGTTCGCCCCGAACTCGAAAACGAAGGACGGCGAATCATCGTCGAGGACTTCGAGGCCGATCACGTCCCTGTAGAAACGGATGGTCTCTTCCCATTGGTGTGGAGGCACTTTCATCGCGATGTTTCGACCCCCCGCGAACTCGACCGGACGCTTCCCGCTCACGCTCTCATCCTTCCATTCGATTCGTACTCAGTCTACGGAAGAGAAAGCGGATCCCAACCCCGAAACGTTATTCCACGGATTTCGAAGCTCGAGAATTCAAATATCCGAGCGCGAAGACCGAACCCCACAAAATGAAGAATCCGATCGCCTGATTCACCCCGATGCCGACCCCGAGTACCGCCCAGTTCAACGCGACGGCCGTCGCCGGAAACGCAAGCTCGGCGAGCGTCGCGTACGAAGCACGCGTCCCGGAAAGCCCCCGATAATAAATGAGAAGAGCCAGAAAGCCCGGAATGAGCGCGAGGAGGATCAATCGTCCCGGCTCCGCCGAGAAC
>JBOHBL010000984.1:0-7180 GCA_050698295.1 Rubrobacteraceae bacterium
AGGACCTTCCCTCCAGCGCCCAGATGCAACGGCACGGGCGTACCGACTTCGACGATGGTACGCAGGTTCTGCGAGCTGCGCACCAGGTCTATGGGGACGCGGGCCTCATCCCGCCTCACCTGCAACTCGGCGTTCTCACCGGTGCGCTCGTTCAACCACTCCAGATGGGGCCGGACCTGCCGCCGCATCTCCAACCCCTCCGCCACGCGAACCCCCAACCTCAACAGCGTGACGCCGAGCCTGTAACGCGCTCCACGCTCCTCCAGCAACCCGTGCTCCGCCAGAGCGCGCAACAGGCGGTAAACGGTGGGCAACGGTAGACCGGCGCGCTCCGCCACCGTTTTCGGGTGCAAAGCCGTCTCACCGCGCTCGAAGGAGTTCAAGATCGTCATCGCCTTGTCGAGAACTCCGACTTTGGTCCGGACCCTCTCCCCCATAACATCCCCTTCTACATCAACGTATTCCAAAATGTGGAAATTACACCACATAATGAAATCATCGAAACCATATCATGGATTCACGCCGTGGCAAGCGAGAGTGTTTGAGCCGGGGTCGCTCGGGCATCTCATAGCGGCTTCGCCGCGCACTTCAGCCGGTCAGCAAAAAGTAAAAAGCTGAGAAGCTGAAGTGCTGAGAAGCGAAGCGGGCTGACAAGCGCGAAGCAACGCGAAGCGCGTGCGCGGGATGTGGGAGTTCAATGCTTCCGCGTCCTGTTATCAGCGGACTCGAAGGGCGAGGACGGCGATGTCGTCGCGGGCGACTCCGTCCTGGAAATCGAGAGCGGCGGCCTCTATTCGCGAGGATGTCTGTTCCGCGGAGAGTCCGATGCATTTCGAGGCGATCTCAAGCAACCTCGCTTCCCCGAAGAATTCGCCGCTCTTGCTTCTGGCTTCGATCACGCCATCGGTGTAGAAGACCGCTCCGTCGCCGCTTTCGAGCTTCACCTCGGTGTAGGAGAACTCCGGGTCCTCCACCACGCCGAGGATGGTCCCGGTTTCCGGGAGGCTCTCGAGCTCGCCGTTTTCGCGCAGGATCAGGGGCGAAGGATGCCCGGCGCAGGAGATCCTGAGCAGCATCGCCCCGCTCCCGCCGAGTTCTGGTTCGAGTTCGCCGTAGACGGCTGTGAAGAGCCTCTCCCCGGAGGTCTGACGCAGTATCTCCTCGTTGAGCCGGGAAAGGACGAAGTTTGGACGCTTGACGCGCGCGGCGGCGGCGCGGACGGTGTGGCGCGCGAGCGAAGTCAGCGAGGCGGCCTCCGGTCCCTTGCCGGTGACGTCTCCCATCACGAGCGCCCAGCCGTCGTTTTCTATGGCGAAGACGTCGTAGAAATCGCCGCCGACCTCGATGCCCTCGCCCGCGGCGACGTAGCTCGCGCCTACCTCCGCTCCGGGGATCTCCGGCAGAGCGGGCGGCAGGAGGGCGCGCTGGAGGACGTGGGATATCTCGGTCTTCGCCTTCAGGAGGGCCTCCCGCTCCTCCTCGCTCTCCTTCGCCGCGGTCGCGTCCCAGGCGACGACCGCCAGCCCGTCGGGCACCGGATACGCCCGCAGCGAGAACCACGCATCGGTCCGGATCCCAAACTCCCCCGGCTTGAGCATGAACTCGACGGCCCTGCCGGTCTCCATCGCCCGCAGGAGTTCGCGGTTGACATCCGAGCCGACGGCGTCGGGGAAACGTTCCCAGACCTTCTCCCCGATAAAGTCCCGGCCTCCCAGAATGGCCGCCGCTGCCGGGTTGAGGTATAAGAACCGCCAGTCCGGGTCGAAGACCGCGAACGGGTCGGGAAGGTGATCCACAATCCTCCGCAGGTCCAAGCAAAGTCCTTTCTAGGCCACGCCCCACCACGAAGCCGAAGCCACGTCGGGATACACCTCAAAAATTCCATCCAGGCCCGTGATCTCCAGCGTCCTCATCACCGGTGAAGTTTTCGCGACGAGCCGGACCTCTCCGCCGCCGGAAACGAACCCGCGCGTCTCCGCCACGAGCGCATTGACGCCGCAGGAGTCCATGAACTCGACCCCGCTCAGGTCCAGCACCAACACGCTCGGACGGGTTCTTTGCGAAAACCCGGAGATGGTTTCCCCCAGAATGCTCCGGAACCTGGACGCGGTCAGCAAGTCCAGCTCGCCCGAGACCTTCACGACCGGCACCCCGCCCCTCTCGTGCGCTAGCGTCGCGAAAGGAGGCGATTCATGATTCAAAACCTTCTGCTCCTTTCACGCCCTGAGAATACGGGCCCTGTTCCCGCCCGGCTTTTCGCGTAACCCTCCGTGCCCTCGCCGGTTTACGCAACATTAATCCTACCCGGCCCTCCGGTCAAGTCCGGCTTACACAGGAACCCGGACGCATGTAGACTACGAACCAGTCAGGGAAAGGGAGGTCATATGCCAGCGGTGGTCCTGCTCGGCACCCTCGACACGAAGGGCGCCGAATACGGCTTTTTGCGAGACAGACTCAACGAACACGGCGTGGACGCGCTCCTCATAGACGCGGGCATCGTCGGAGAGCCGAAAGTACAGCCGAACGTAACGAAGGAAGAGGTCGCCCAAGCCGCCGGAGCGAACGTCCGCCGGCTCGCCGAAGCCGGAGACCGGGGCGCGGCGGTCGAAGCGATGGGACGCGGAGCGGCGGAGGTGGTGGAGCGACTCCACACCGAAGGCCGTCTCGATGCGATCGCCGGTCTCGGGGGATCGGGCGGGACCTCCCTCATCTCCCACGCCATGCAGGCTCTCCCCGTCGGCGTTCCGAAACTCATCGTCTCGACGGTGGCTTCGGGCGACACGAGGCCGTACGTCGGGGCTTCCGACGTCACGATGATGTACTCGGTGGTGGACATAGCGGGCATAAACCAGATATCCGCCCGCATCATCGCAAACGCCGCGGGAGCCATCGCGGGCATGGCGAAGGCGAGCGTCCCGAAACTCGGAGAGGCGAAACCCCTCGTCGGGGCCTCTATGTTCGGCGTGACGACGCCGGCGGTGGACATGGCCAGAAAACGTCTCGAAGAACTCGGCTACGAGGTCCTCGTCTTCCACCAGACCGGCACCGGAGGAGAGTCGATGGAAGCCCTCGTCGGGAGCGGCTTCATCTCAGCCGTCCTCGACGTGACGACGACCGAGTTATGTGATGAGCTGGTCGGCGGCGTGTTCCCGGCGCATCCCAAACGCCTCGAAGCGGCGGGCGAGGTCGGCATCCCGCAAGTCGTCTCTTTGGGCGCCCTCGACATGGTGAACTTCGGGCCGAAGGAATCGGTGCCGGAGAAATTCAAAGACCGCAACCTCTACGTCCACAACCCGACGATAACCCTCATGCGGACTACGCCCGACGAATGCGCCGAACTCGGACGCCGCATCGCCAGGAAACTGAACGACGCGACAGGCCCGACGACCCTCTTCGTCCCGCTCCAGGGCGTCTCCCTCATCGCAACGGAGGGTCAAACCTTCCACGACCCCGAAGCGGACGAAGCGTTGTTCGCGGCGTTGCGCGAAAACCTCGAAAGCAATGTCGAGCTCATCGAACTCGACGCCCACATAAACGACCCGGAGTTCGCCATTGCGATGGCTGAGAAGTTGCACGAGCATTATGGGGAAGGATACTGAGGCTTCGGAGGCCGGAGAACGTTCGTGAAAAGCGAGAGGCCGAGGGAAGTCACGGGCCACAGCAGGCACTTCCTGCGCAACTACCTGGATCACCCCGAGCGGCGGGAGATAACCGACTACCACACGCAGTACGTCCTCGATCATGCGGCAGAGGGCTTCTTCGGGCTTCAGGACGACGGTCTCTGGCAGTTCACGGGCGTTTACGTCCCCGATCTGGGCTACGTGCTTCGGGTGGTCGTTCACCCGGACGGCAAGGTGTATACGGCCTACAATGACAAAGGAGAAACGAGCAAACATTTCGAGAGGAGGTGAAACGTTGAAAATCGTTTACATCGAAGAGTCCGATAGCGCGATAATCCATGCGGGATTGCCGCTCGAAGACTACCGGGAGCCGATCACCGGAGAGTACGTCGAGGAGCATAATGCCGTGGTCCACTCCGACCAGGACGGAAAATTACGCTCCATCGAGATCCTGAGCGGCGCCTCGAAGCTGTTCGACCTCCACGCTCTGGCGGATTTGGGACTCGTCGAGATCGACCGGGGCAAGGGCATGAGCGTCGAAGAGTTCCGAAAGTGGCGCGAGAAACTGATCGAGGGAAAGAGCGCGAAGACCGGGCGGCCATAGGGAGGGGAGCATGGATCGAAGCGAGGCTCTGAAAAGACTGCGAGCGGAAATCGAGGCCGGCAACCCCATCATCGGGGCGGGAGCGGGAACCGGACTCTCGGCGAAATGCGCCGAGGCCGGAGGCGTGGACCTAATCATCATATACAACTCCGGACGCTACCGGATGGCCGGACGAGGCTCCCTCGCCGGACTCCTCCCATACGGCGACGCGAACGAGATAGTCGTGGACATGGCCCGCGAAGTGCTGCCGGTGGTGAAAGAGACCCCGGTCCTCGCCGGAGTCTGCGGCACCGACCCGTTCCGCCTCATGCCCGTGTTCTTGCGGCAACTCAAAGACATCGGTTTCTCCGGCGTGCAGAATTTCCCGACCGTCGGACTGTTTGATGGAACGTTCCGCCAGAATTTAGAAGAGACCGGAATGAGCTTCGACCTCGAAGTCGAAATGGTTCGGGAAGCGAGAGAACTCGATCTCCTCACCGCGCCATACGTCTTCGACGAGGAAGAAGCCCGGAAGATGGCCGGGGCCGGAGCGGATGTCCTCGTTCCGCACATGGGCCTGACGACGAGCGGTTCCATCGGGGCGCAAACGGCGATCACGCTCGAAGCATCGGTCGAACGGGTTCAAGCCATGCGCGACGCCGCCAAAGCCGAGAACCCGGACATCCGCGTCCTCTGCCACGGCGGACCCATCGCCGAACCCGACGACGCGGATTACGTTCTTCGACGCACCTCGGGCGTCGTCGGGTTCTTCGGGGCGTCGAGCATGGAGCGGTTGCCGACGGAGATGGCGATGACCGAGAACATGAAGCGGTTCAAAAAGATAGGGAGTAGGGAGTAGGGAGTGGGGATTGTCCTCGACTTCCTTCCCTCCTGAGAAACCCTCCGTACATTCGAGCGGAGACTTCGACCCTTTGTCTTTGCCGACCCCCGGCGCTTCATGCCTCCGCCACGGCTCCGGACTTCGTTCCGTGGACTCCAGCCTTCTCGAAGGCGCGGGCGGCGCGCAGGATGGTAGCTTCGTCCCATTTTCCGCCGACGAGCATCGCTCCGACCGGCAAACCGTCCGACATCGCGCAGGGGACGTTCATGGCGGGGTGGCCCGACACATCGAAGGGGGCGGTGTTGACGATCATCTCCAGAGCTCGGGCGACTATTTCCTCGCGCGGGGCGTCGGGAGCCGGTATCTCCGTCGCCTTCATCGGGAGCGTCGGCATGAGGAGGAGGTCGAAGGAGTCGAGAGCCCCGTCGTATTCCCCCGAGAGCCTCCTTCCGAGGTTCTGGGCTTTGGCGTAGTAGCGTCCATGATATTTCTCGCGCATGTACTCGCCCATGAGCATCGTGAGCTTGACGGTCTCGGAGAGGTCGTCGGCGCGGGCGAGTCGTCCACGAGCGTAGGCGTCGAGCAGCGAGGTCGAGTAGTGACCTTTCCAGTTCGTCCCCATCGAGTTGCCGCGGACCATGAGCTCGGTCGCCCCCTCGATGGCGATGCCGTCCCAGATGTGGATGCCGTCCCGGTGCAGCGGGACGGAGACCTCAGAGACCTCCGCTCCGAGCTTGCCAAACTCATCCGCCGCCGAACGCGCCGCCTCGTCCACGACGTCCTCCGACAGGCCGGGCCAGCCGAAGCCTTCGGAGACTACTCCGATCCTTAATCCCTCGACTCCCTCATCGAGGCTGCCAAGATAGTCGCTCACCTCGACGTTGTACTGGCGCGGGTCGAGGCCGTCGGGGCCGGCTATCGCCGAGAGGAGGAGCGCGACGTCCTCGACCGTGGCGGCCATCGGGCCTGTGTGGTCGAGGGTGAGTTCGATCGGGAAGACGCCAGTGTACGGGACGAGGCCGTGGGTTCCCTTCAAACCATAAATTCCGCACCAGCAGGATGGGATCCGGATCGAACCTCCCTGGTCGCCGCCTATCGCCATGTCCACCTCGCCGGATGCGACAAGCGCCGCGCTCCCGCTCGACGAACCCCCCGCCGAACGGGCATGGTCGTGGGGATTGAGCACGGGACCGCTATCCGACGTATGGCTGCCGCCCGAGAAACACAGGCTCTCGCAGACGGCCTTGCCGAGGATATCGCCTCCGGCGTCGAGGATGCGCGTCACAATGGTCGCGTCGAACTCGGGCGTGTACCCTTCGAGGGTTGAGGTCCCGTTCATCATAGGCACTCCGGCAACGGCGACGTTGTCTTTTATGACGACGCGCTTGCCGGAGAGAGGACCACCTTCCGCTCCCTTTATCTCACACTTCCGGTACCACGCATTGAGCGGATTCTCCTCCGCGTCCGGTCGGTAGCCGCCGGAGCGCGGGTACTTGACGGGAAGAGCGGGTTCGGAGAGCTGGTCGAGCCTGTCATAAGATGCGGCCATGCCTTTCATAAGCCCGATGAACGAACCGGGATCCTCATCATCGAGGTCGAGTCCGAACCTCTCGGATAGCTCGCGCAACTGCCTGGCGTTCGGTAGCTTGACCATCGTCGAGACCTCCTTCTGTCCGTTTCCCCACAAGGGAAGCTAACAGAGGCTGGAATGCCGGTCAATTCGGGTCGCTTCGCTCCCGGAGGAGATGGAGGAAATGGAGGAGTCGTATTCGTATTTCCCGACTCCTCCACTCCTCCACCTCCTCTACTCCTCCATCTCAACAAGCGTCGCCCCTCCGGGGACCATCTCTCCTTCGCCGAAAGGCAGCGACTTGACGATGCCCGCATGAGGCGCGGCGACGGGCTGCTCCATCTTCATGGCTTCGAGGACGAGGAGAAGTTGGCCTTCTTCGACTTCCCGGCCTTCCTCGACCATGACCTTGACCACCGTGCCGGGCATCGGCGCTATGAGACCGCCGTCTCCGGCGCCTCCGCCGCCCGGCCCCGCCTCGTCGAGGTTCGGGGGCGGGACGGGATGGACTTCGCGCGTTTCTCCATCGAGGGAGACGAGGACTTTTCTTTCGCCCCCTGTGGCCG
>JBOHBL010000985.1:0-2160 GCA_050698295.1 Rubrobacteraceae bacterium
GCGCGTCTTCGAGCGCGTTCGGTTTGGATAGGTCGCCGACGACCGCCTCGACGCCCTCCGGCATGTCGGCGGCGGCGGGGTCGCGGACCAACGCGCGTACGGCGGCTCCGGCGCTTGCCAGTTGGGAGACGACCTGCCCACCGACGTTGCCGGTCGCGCCGGTGACGAGAATCCTGCTTTGCTTTGTCATGAAAGATCCTTTCTCGGCATCTCCAACTTTAGGCCAGCGACACGATGATGCCGGCCACATAGCAAGCCAGCGATATGCCCGTAATAACGAAAGGGGCGCTGAACAAATAAGCCTTGCTCAGCGCGACAAAGCCTCCGGCCATGAGCAGCCCGACCACGAGCAGGTAGGGCGAACCGAAAAGAAGGTTGCTATGGGCGATGGCCAGAAATCCGTAGATCAGGCCGTGGAGCATAAGTCCCATGCTAAAGCCGACATTGAAGCCGATCCAGCAACGCCACATGTCGGTTTCATTTGTTACGACGGGCGAGGTCTCGCGCATGCTCTTTCGAAGCGCGGGATCTCGGGGCGAGAGATCGGAGCCAAAGAACGTACCATTGAGATGGAGCACGCCCACTACAAGAAGAATCGCCGCGCTGGCTACCATCAGAACCGTTGCTAACATCGCACTCTCCTTCGTGGCCTAACGCCGATTCCGACGGGGCCGTGTTCGCTCCTCGTCTTGAAGACTCCGGGCCACCTCAAGGTCTCACGCTCCAGCCGTTCCAGCGGTTCGTCGTTCATATGGTTAGTCCTCCTTTCGGATCGTTCGTTTCTCTCTCCTCGTACATGGCGTTTGGTGTCGAGCGTTTCTCACGTTCGGTTCATTTCCCGGCCTCCTTCTTTAGTCATGTCGCTTTCTCCTTTGTCGCTCTTTCATTCCATTAAACGCGGAGCGAGAGGATGAGAAGAGCCGCCGCGGCGAGGGCGGTTATGGTTCGCGCGTGGTTCCACGCCGTCCAGTTCGTGAGATATGTTGCCCATAGCACGGCAGCGTCGGCGCTCCCGGGATGGACTTTCGCGAGGGCGTCGTTGAGGGGGACGTTGAACAGGATCGTCACCCCGATAGCGCCGAGGACGTAGAGCGCGCCGCCGACGAGCATGAGCGCCGAAGACCACCCGTCGAAAGAGGCGACGGCCCACACGATGAGGCCGAGGCAAAGCACACCCGTCCCGAAGAGCGCGGTCATGAAGGCGGGGGTTACGGCGAGCCTGTTTATGGACTGCATCGCGGCAACTCCCTCGGCGTGAGGCAACCGCCCGAGCGCGGGCATCACGAAGGAGGAGAACGCGAAGAGGACCCCCGCGACGAGTCCGCACCCGAGAGCGGCCGAAAGCGTCGCCACGTACGGAACGCCGCTCATCGTCCATCGTCCCATACGCCGGTGGCGGCGGCCTCTCGCGCGTAGTCTGAGAAGTCCTTCGGATCGCGGTTCAGTGCGCGCCGGACGCCGTCGGTGAGGTAGGCGTTGGAGCCATCGAGGACTTCGGAGAACAGGTACGTGAGGAACGTCAGGAATTCGGGCGGCACGTCTCCTTCGGTGAGAACGGACTCGTACTCCTCGATGGAGACCGGGACGAAGGGGATGTCCCGCCCCGACGCGCGACCGATCTCACCGACCGCCTCCTCGAGAGTGAGAAGCCTCGGCCCGGTCAGTTCGTATAGCTCGCCGGCGTGTCCATCCCCGGTGAGCGCCGCGACCGCGACATCGCCGATGTCGCCGGCGTCCACGAACGGCTCGGGGACGTCGCCGGTAGGGAGCGCGACCTCGCCCGCGAGGATCGGCTCCAGCAAGTAGTTCTCGCTGAAGTTCTGCATGAACCACGCGCAGCGCACGATCGTCCACTCCGCGCCGGCGGCCGCTTCCCGAAAGGCCGCCTCGGCGCTTTGCGCCTCTTCTTCGCCCCGCCCCGAGAGAAGCACGAGCCGACGGACTCCGTTTTCGACGGCCACTTCGGCGAACGAGCGCACAGCCTCGACCGCGCCCGGAATCGCAAGGTCGGGGTAATAGGAAATATACGCCGCCCCCGCGCCTTCGAGGGCGGGCTTCCACGTGGCGCGGTCCTCCCAGTCGAAGGGGATATCGCCGGAGCGGGAGCCGATCCGCACGGGCAACCCGCGGGCTTCGAGCCGCTCGGCCACCCGGCGACCG